>LVBN01000034.1 GCA_001603165.1 Spirochaetales bacterium Spiro_12 | reverse complement strand
CCGGCGCGCCGGGATCGGGATCTATCCGCCGATTCCAAGCAAGGCCCGTATCGCCGGCCCGGCGATCGCGTTGAGCGCTCCCGATCCTAGAATGGCCCATAGGGCGTTTACCTTTGTAAAAGCGGCCACCGCGAAGGCTCCCAACGCCATGGCCAGAAGCAGAGGATCGCCCGAGGTCGGCTTCAGCGCCCAGAGCGCCATGAGCATCATGGCTATGCTGCCAGTCTTCAGCGACTCGTTGAGCGCCACGGCGCGCAACTTCAAGAAACGCGCCAGGTAGGAAGCGGCGAGGATGGCGATAACGGGAAAAATCACCACGGAAATGGTAGCCGCCAGGGCCGAAAAGAAACCGCCGTGTTCCCAGCCAATCATGGTGGCGGCGTTGAGCGCTATAGGGCCCGGCGTCGACTGGGCTATGGCGATGAGCGAGAGGAAGCCCTGTTCGTCGACCCAGCGGGGCACCACTTCGTTGCGGATGATGCCGACGATGGACCAGCCTCCTCCGAAGGAGACGATGCCGATTTTGAAAAAGGTCCAGATTATTTCCAGGATCTGCATAATCCCTCGATGCAATAAAAGACTACTATGGCCAGGAGAAGCAGGGGGAGGCTGAACGCGGGCAGAAGAATCAAAAGCAGGGCGAGCACGGCGGTTTCGATGATCCTGGGAAGATTCCAGGAACGTTTCGCCGCGTTTTTCCAGATCATGGCCGCGATAAGGCCCGGCACGACGGCGCCCGCTCCGTCGAGAAAGCGTTTGAAGGCTGGAAGGGAACCGTAGCGCTGGATCAGACCGCTTACGAGGATCAGGGCGAGAAAGGGCGGCAGGACGACACCTAAAAATGCCGCCGGTATTCCCTTGGGTCCGAAGAGCTTCATGGAGACGAGCAGGGCGGTGTTGAGCGCCAAAGGGCCGGGAAACGCTTGAGCCTTCGCAAAAATATCGTAAAACTCCGATTCGCCCATCCAGCCTTTTTTTTCGAGGCTCGCGGCCATTACCGGGACGATCACGTAGCCGCCGCCCAGGGTGACGGCGTTGATCCTGGCAAGAAGGGTGAAAAGTTCGAAGAGCTTCGGCTTGGCCTCTGTCGTGTTCGCTTCGCGTTTCGTCTCGCGTTTCGTCGGCTTCATCGTGCTCTAGTATACCCCGGTATTCCTTGTTTTATTCAAGCACTATCCCCGCGTTGTCCATCGGTTTCGTCTCCGAAGCCGCGGCTCGCCGGGCTAGTTCCAGGATGGTTGCATCGGCGATGCTTTCTTCCTGCCAAAACAGCTGACCGGTTTTTAACCAATAAAGGCAGGCCCGTGCTTTCCTTCCCCCCCCGAGGGCTTCGGCCGCCCTGCGGTATAGTTCCAGCTGCAGGCGATACTCCCGGGGATCCAGCTCCTCGTCGGTCTTGAAATCCACGACAATACATTCCTCCCGGCTTTCGACGAGCAAATCCATCCTGCCCTCTATATAAAATCCGCCGAGGGCCTGGAGGAAGGGAGCTTCGGTTCGTATCCGGGTGGCCGATGACGATACGGAGCGCCAAAATTCCGAAGCAAGAAAAGCCTCCACCAGGTTCCGCGCCCGGCCGAGCGCCGCCGGCAGGAGTTCTGAGCCCAGGTCGCGGACTAGTTTTTCGCCGGGACTGTAGCCTTCCACAGTGGCGTTGCGTATGGCGAAATCCGTCATGTCGTGGCAGAGACTACCGAAAACCGTCGGAGGCGGGATTCCGCGATCCGGATCGGTCCGCGCGGTTTCGGTGATGCCCCTCTCCCAAAGGGACTGGGGCGAATCCCCGAGCCCGGCGGCGCTCTTCGCCATGGCGTTCAGCGCCGTCACGCTGAGCCGGGAGCGGGGATAGGCTTGTTTCAGGATTTCTCGATTTTTATAGGCCTGGCCGAATGCCCCGAGGTCGGGAGCCGGTTGTGAAACCCCTTCCCGTAAGGCCTTTTCGACAGGGCGGGAGGAAAGCTCCCGGAGGTCCAGGAAAGAACCCTCCGCTGCGGCCGGAGAGCGGCAAAAAGCGTCGAGGTAATATTTGAAGGAACGGCCTTTTTGATCCGTGGTTTTTCGATTTTTCGCGAAAAAGACAAGATGATCCTCGGCCCTTGTGCAGGCGACGTAGAGAAGCCGTTTTATCTCGGCTTTCTCCATGGCTTCCTCCCGCTCCCTGCCCAGATCGAAGAGAATATTTCTCGCCGATGCCCCGGGAGCGTCGAAGGGCTTCACGTCCACCGCCAAGCCTTCGGGCAGCATCTGCCAGAGCTTCTGGCTTCTGCCGGATTTTCCTGTACTTTCTATCCAGGGGATGATGACGATAGGAAATTCCAGGCCTTTAGCCTTGTGGATGGTGAGTATCCGGACGCCGCCCTTGAGCTTGCGCGGCACATTATCCAGCTCGGGAGCCTCCTTTCTTCCTCCGATGGCCGCGCCCAGGGTTTCCAGGAAGGCGGAGAGAGGTTTGCCCTCCCTGTCCGCCCGGGCGGCGAGGTGGAAGATATAGTCGAAATGTTCCAGAAAGCTATGGGAACCGGGGCGGGACAGGATATCCAGCCGCAAGCCCGCCTTGTGCCAGATACGCTCCACGAGCTCGGCGGTGGATAGGTTTTCCAGATAGGCGCGGAGTTCGTCGAAAAACAAATCCATCCGTTCCAGGAGGCTCCGGTCCCTGACAGACAGCCGCTGTCTTCCCGCCGCGTCGTCTTCGGCGCTTAGAAGTTCGAGGAAAGCCTCCTCGGAGACTCTGACGAGGGGGGATCGGAGCACCGCCGCGTAGGAAGCCCGGTCCGCGGGATCGACGGCGTAGCGGAGGATATGATAGATGTCGTTGGCCGGAGACTCGGAGTAAAGTCCCCTGGGGGTTTCCGCTTCGTAGGGGATTCGCATCGTGCGCAGGTATTTCTCCAGACGATGCTGATGGTTTCTGCTGCGCAGAAGGATGGCGAAATCCTCGAATTCCGAAGGCCGGGCTTCGCCCGTCCCCGATGAAGCCCGGCGCACTTTGAGCGCTCCCCGGTTGGTACGGATAAAATCCGCGACTTCGAAGGCCAGCCTGTCATCGTCGTCTTCGATACCCTGGTAGGTGTCCGGCTCTTCCTCGTCCTGCTCATCCCGGCTTTCCATGAGGTAGTAGCGGATCAGACAGGGGAATTCTTCCGGGGAGGAGGAAAGCCCCTCTTCCATGGCCGCGTAGTCCGCTTCGAAGGATGAGTAGTCCAAATCCCCGGCCCTGCCAACCTCGGATCCGTTCCTGGGGGTTTCGCCCCTTCCCGCATCCAGGACGTCGGCGAAAAAGCGGTTGAAAAATCGGATGAGTCCTGAGGAACTGCGGTAATTGTTGGGTAAGGATAGGCTGGGCCCGTTTCCGGCCTCCGGGATCGAAGCCTGGGAGGTAGGCCTTAGCTCCTTGGATAAACTTTTGAATACCGATACATCGGCGCCCCTGAAGCGATAGATGGACTGCTTTTCATCCCCCACGAAAAAAAGCTTGCCCTCCTCCAGGTCGGCGGGGGAGGGGATGCCCTCGACCGTCCTGTCGCGACGCTCGGCCAAGAGGTAGAGCAGGTCTTTTTGGATCTGGTTGTTGTCCTGGAATTCGTCGATCATGATGCTGGCGATCCGCTGTTTCCAGTAATTCCTCATGTCCTTCCGCCGCCTGAGGGCTTCCACGGCGCAGAGCCCGAGGTCCTTGAAGTCCATGATGTTGGCCAGTCGCTTCGCCTCGGCCAGCTCCGAAGCGTATTCGTCCAGCCTCGACAAAAGCGCTCGATGGGAAGGGAAGAAGGCTTCGTAGTCCGAAAGGGCGGTCAGGCGATCGGCTTCTTCCCTGGCGGTTTTCGCGCTGATTTTCACCGCCGTCTCGTATTCGTCTTTCGAATAGGATCTCAGGCCGAGTTCCGAGAACTTTTTGATCCTGGCGCCCAGTTCGGGCGGAACCGATCCGTTCATGGGCCGGCCGAGGGCCCCGCGGATGGCCAGGTAGCCGGTGGCCGCTTCTATGGCGGCGGCGCAGTCTTTTTTGGGTTCCCTGATGAAATCCGCCAGGGCTGCGATCGCTTTGCTGCTATTTTCGAGAAAAGTCTGGGATTCGAAGAGCTTGTCCGCCAAGAAGATCGCCAAAGCTTCTTTCATCGGCTCGAAAAGGGGGCGGCTCAAGGCAAGGGGGGATATGAAGGAAAGACCGAGGTCCGCGAAGAGGAAGGCGGCCGCATCATCGGGGGAGAAGGCGGCAAGGAGTTCCCGCAGGCCTTCTTTGTGCCGGTTGCGGCGTATGTAGCGTTGGGCGATGGATTGGGCGAGGTCGGCGCAGGTTTCGGCGTCCACGGTGAATTCGGGGCTATACCCGAAGTCCCTGGCGGTGTCGCGCAGTATGGTGGTACAGAATGAATCGATGGTGGTGATCTGGGCGTTCTGGAAATCCTCGAGCTGCTCCCTGGCCCAGAGGGAGTTCTGATCCGCCAGGGCCAGGTATATCCGTTCGTACATCTGGCCCGCGGCTTTCCTGGTGAAGGTGAGGGCGAGGATGGATCGTAAGGGGATTTTCCTGTCCACCACAAGATGGACGAAGCGCGCGGCCAGCACGGTGGTCTTGCCCGCCCCCGCTCCGGCGGTTACGACACAGCTTTTTTGGGCCAGCACCGCCCGGCGTTGCGGCTCGTCGAGCCGGCTAAGGTACTGCACGCTTTCAGCTTGATTCATGATCGTTCCGCCGAAAAATGAATTCTGCATACTGCCCTGACAGGACAATTCGAACAGGCTTGCTTCGATGGCTTGATTTCCAGGAACCTTCCTTCCCGTATGCGTTCCGAAGCCTCGATCAAAGCCTTCCCGAGGGCTCCGCGCTCGGGCTCGAAGGAAGCTCTGTCGGGTCGCTGCTTACCGGATCCGAACACGGCTACGGGTTTGTTATCCTCTATGGACCAATAGAAAGCTTGAAGAACCGGGAAGCCGGCGGATTCGAGCATGGCGGCGTAGGCGTTGATTTGAAAATCCTGGATCCTTCCCGATTCGTCGGTTAAAAATTCTTTTTTTGCCGGGCAGCGCTTTCGTTTATAGTCGATAAGAAGGCAGCCCTCGCCGGGAGGCGAGCCTGGAGAGGATGCATCCGACGCCTGCATGGAGGAGTCGGCGTCCAAGGCAATTCGCGCCGTTCTGAAAACAACCCTATCGGCCCGCCCTTCCAGCGCTAAGCCCAAATCGGGCAACTCCATGGAGAGGACCCGCTCGAAGTCGCTTCGGAGCCATCCTTCCTCGCGAAGGCTGCCTTCGTAGTCGAGGATCCTGCCTATTCTGTCTTGTATTTTAGGGTAGGCCGATTCGAGGGCAAGCCGAAGCGAATAGCCGCTTCGGCTCAGCGTTTTCTGCAAGGCGTTTCGAAAGGCGTTTTTTATTTTTTCTTCCCGGGAGGACCGACTCCGGTCGGAAGATAGGGAAGGAGGTTCGTACGAAGGAGAGTCGCCGGGGCCGGAGGCCGGGAGGAGTTCGCTGCCGTCCGCTTCGAGAAGAAAGCGGATCATATCGTGCATGAGAGAGCCTTCGGCGAGAATGGCCGGGTCGGCGATTTCCGCTTCCAGGCCGGGAATTCCCGACAGGAACCAGCGGAAGGGGCAGAGCGCAAGATAGCCCAGGGTTCTCGGGTTCAGCTTGACAAGTCCCGCGGCCTCGAAGGCCTTGATGCGCAAAAGCCGATCGGCTCTCAAGGCGGGCCTTGGGCCGGGCACCGGGCTTAAGCGAGATTCGGCATCGAAAAAAAGGGGAGGAGGAAGGCCCCCCCGCCTTTGGTTTTCCCGGGGATCCTGGGCCCCCCGGGATTCCGGGGAGCCCAGGAGTCCCCGCTTCAAGTCCTTGAAACTTCCCTGAACAGCTTCGAGCGACAGGGATGGGAGCTTTGCCGGCAGGGCGGGCACCCGCAGTTCTTCCCAGGCATTGGTTTCGACAGCCTCCGGCGAATCGGGTATCGAGATTGTTTCGATCGCCATTCTCCGGGCCGAACGTCTGAAAAAATAGGGATGGGCGATGCTGTAGCCGTCCAGGGATTGTTCGGCGTGGCAGAATACCGTTTTGACCAGGTCCATGGAGTCGAACAAGACGTCGGTCAAGGTCGCTTCGTCCTTTGGAGGGCTGATTTCCTGCGGAACCCGGGAGAGCAGGCGGACAGCCGCCGAGCTGGACTCCACGGAGGCTTCGAGGACAAAGTGCAGCCTGGCGGCGCTCATTAGTCCCAGGTGATAGGGGTACACGGAAATAGCCTGCGCCGAATCGGCGGGAGAATAAAGGCGATGCTCCAGCATGGCGCGGAGCACTTCGAAAGGCTTGAGGGCCCCTGTTTTGCCGGCGAGGCGGATTTCCCAGGATTTCAGCGCGGAAAGTTCCTCGAATATCTGTTCCAAGGTAAGGGTGCCGTAGACCTGAAACCTTTTTTCATCCAAAAGATCATCGATAAAGGCATGGAGGGCGATTTCGAGGGCGGCGAAGGAACGGGAGCCCGAAAGGGCCGCGCAGGACTTGCGCAGCCTTTGGAAAAAGGAGGGCAGGGATTCGGCTTGTCCGGATTCCAGCCCCAGGGTTTTCGACCAGAGGCTCATCGTGTAATCCGGATCGGCGGAAAACTCTGGAATGTTGTAGCGTTTGGCGATGCCGATAAGGGATAGACAGTGTTCCCTTTCCTTCCAGGCCGCGAGCCCGGGATCGAAGAGGTTTTTTAAGCCTCGCAGGGAAAAGCCTTCGCCCAAGGCCCTGGCCACGGCTTCGAGCAGCCTGCCTATGGGGGAATCGGAGAGCGCCCTGCCGCCTCGATACTGGAGGGGCAGCCCCCAGGAGCGGGCCGCCCGGCTTACGTGGGCTGTCAGGTCCGCTCCCAGGCTGGGCAGGCTTAAGGCAAGCTCCGAAGGAGGAAGGCCCTGGTCCAGCAAACGTCTGCAGACGCCGAAGACATAGTCCAGCTCATCCCGCAGGCTGGAAAAGCTCAGCAGCAAAGGCTTCCGGACGGATGGACCGTCTCCGAAAGACGCGAGGGAAGGGGAGATGCCGATCGCCGCGGCGGAGCCCGGCGTGCCGGGCTCCCAGGTTTCGATGCTCAGTCCCGGAACGGAGTTGCCGAGTTCCGGCCTGAACCCGGGCATGAGGCTGGGACAAAAGAGCAGGTAGCGCTTTTCCGGATCGCCTCGCCAGGGGAGGCGCGCGGGTTCGTAAATACCATGGTTCCGTAAAAAGGCATCATAGTTCGCCGCGAGAAATTCGTAGTCCTGTATGAGCTCCTGGTCCTCGGGCAGGCTGCCGTCGTTTACTTTGGCCCGAATGCTTGCGGCGGCCTCGAACAGGGAAGGCGCCGCCGAAGCCAGGCCCCAGGCGAGGCCGGAGGGCGGGGTTTGGCTTGGATTGATGAGGCGTCCGAGGCTGGGATTTTTCTTCTCTTCTTCAATCAGGCAATAGGCCCAGAGAAGTCTGCTCTGGACATCGGCTTCCCGCAGCTCCGGGGAGGGGGGATTTGCGCGGAGGGTTCGCAGAAGGCTGTCCCAGCCCAGGAAACGGTCCAGATCGACGCAGGACCGGCCTGAAAAATCCAAGCTTGCCTTAGCCCAGGAATCGGCGGAAATTTGGGTCGGAAAAACGAAAACCAGCCCAGGGTCATCCAAGCCCGCGGTTATTTTCGCCGCGACAGGGCTTGTTCCGGTCTCCCCGGGCGCGTGTTCCTTAAGAATCTTCATGCTCGATATGGGCTAATAGGGCGTCCATGAGATAGCCGCTGGAGGCTTGCGCCTCGCGGGCTATCGCCTGAATTTCAAATGCCTGGAGCCGGGAGAGCTCCTTTATGCGGGACAGAAGCTCGGCCGTCCCGGTCTCCTGCTTCGGCGCTCGCGCCCCGGCTTCGAACGGCGGTCTTTCGGCCCCGGCTCCGGACTTCGGACCCCCTGCCCCGACCTTTGTTTCTTCCAAGACAGCCTCGATGAGGGCAAAGCAGGGCCAGAGCTCCAAGAGGGCTTCGAAGCGCTCCTTGTTAAAGTAATCCCTTTCCTCCCAGCGGTTCACGCCGATGGCCAGCCTTCCTTCATGGTCGCTGCCCGCCCAGCGGACAAGTTCCGCCGCCCTTGCCCGGGCGGACTTAAGTTGTCTGGGCGCTTCTTCTCCTTTTTCGAGCCGGGGGCTGAAGCTCGTATCCCTCGGCCTGGTGGCGAAGGCAAAGACGATGGCCTGGAGCGCCGGCATGTCGAGCCTGCCCAAGACATCCACCGCCCGGGCGGAGCGCCGCTGCTCGGGACTGAACTCTTCAGTCTCCGCGACTTTGTCGACGTCCTGGCCCCCGGGGAATCCAGGATAAAGGAGCTTTTTCCTGATGAGGAACTTTTCCAAGATATAGCGCAGTTCTTCGGTTTTATTGGCTCCCTGGTTGACCTGGGAGAGCCCTTCGATGAAGATGAAATCCAGGCAGGACCGAAGGGCGGCGGGGGAGCTCAGGACAGCCTTTACGCGGGAGAACAGAAGGGCTTCTTCCGGAAGAAACGAATCTTCGGGATGACCCAGGTTCAGGACGGCCGCCAGAAAGCGCAGCCCGCTTTCCATGAAGCTACGTCCACGGGCCGGGGCTTCCAAGCTCGGCTCGTTGCCGCCGTCCTCGGTTATGGCGAGGGCGAGCCGGGAAAAGAAATGTTCGGCGTCGACGCCCGTCCGCTCCACCAGAGAAGAAAAGGCTTGGGAATCTTGCCGCGAATCAGGGTTGAGCAAGGCTTCGCCGCAGCGACGCAGCGAGGCCGCGCAGTTGTCCAGCGCCCGGTAGAGTTCCGGCCGGGAAGCCTCCTCCACGGCCTCGTCCAGGTCGGGGACGCCCCGACCCATGAGGCTGATCCAAAGCCTCTCGTAGACTCCGTCCAGGTCGTGGATTCGCATGAAATCGCCGAAGACCAGGGATTGATAACCCTGCAATTCGACGCGCAGACCGAAACTGGCAAGATCGGAACATCGGTGCAGAAACCAAAGGCCCGAGCGCTGCTCTTTGGTTGCCAGGTAATTGCGGGGGCCGGGATCCAGGCCGAGAGCCTGGACAAGGGACTTCCGCCGCAGATGCGGTTCGCCGGAATGATCTTTTTCGGTATAGGCGCAGCTGGAAACAATGGTACCGGAGCTCCGTTGCCAGCAGTTGTTGTAGAAAACGAGGGTAGTATCCTTGTCGAGGCCGTTGGAGTAGGCGAATACGTTTTCGTCTATGTAGCCTTCGTCCTTGATGAAGTCGAAAAGGAAGAATTGCTCCACCCCCGCGAAAAGCCTGCGCCGGCGGAGCAGGGGGAAGATTTCCTTCTCGTGCCGCTCGATAAAGGCAAGGTCGGGTTTTTCGTCCCGGTAGGAGCGGCGGTATTCCATGCCGTATTTTTCCGTAAAGCCTTCGATCTGTCCGTGGCCGAACATGGGAAGCCCTGGCATGGTGACCATCAAGGTGCAGACGCCGAAATATTTATCCCCGACGCCGAACTGCGCCACGGCGGTTTCCTCGTCGGGGTTGCTCATGAAGTTGACGAAGCGCTTTAAGATTTCCTTGTCGAATTCCTGGGTGTTTTTGATGGTGAGCCTGTAGAGGGAGTTCTTTTCCTCTTTGAGCATGTTCATGAACGCAGAATTGTAGACTCTGTGCATGCCCAGGGTGCGGGTGAAGTAGCCCTCCATCATCCAGAATGCCTCGGCCAGCAAAAGGGTGTCCGGGGCTTTTACGGCGCATTCGTCCACGACTTCGCGCCAGAACTCCCCGGGCATGGCCCGCTCGAAGTCGGCTTCGTGGAGCGAGTGTTCCGAACGGGAGGGGATGGCGCCGCCCGAACCGGGGGCCGGATACCAGAGCCTGCGGATATGCTGGCGGGCGAGAACCATGGCGGCGTCGAAGCGTATTATGGAAAAATGCCGGGCGACGTGGAGGATCCGCTCCCTGACCATGGCCCTGGCCTCGGGATTGAGAAAATCGATCTGCGCCGTGTCGTTCCAAGCCATGCCGGTTCCGTCGTTGCCGTGATAAATATACCGAACGGCTCCGCTCCCGCGGTCGAGACGTTTGAAGACCACCGCCGCGTCGCTTCGGGAATAGTAGTGGTCCTCGATCCAGAGGCCGATCGAAGGGTCCTCGGAGAGGTCGGGGCCGTTGAAGCTGTAGCTGGGAAAGGGGCAGCGGTCACTGCCGATGAAAAGCTCGGGTTGCTGCCGGATCCAGGCGGAATCGAGGCCCGTATGGTTGGGCACCATGTCGGCGGCCAGACGAATACCCCGCCAGAGGCAGCGCTCCCGTAGCTTGTCCAGGGCCTCCCAGCCACCGAGCTCCCAGGCTATTTCGTAGTCGAAGAGGGAATAGGCCGAGGCCGCGGCTTCGGGATTGCCGCAGAGACGCTTTATCTTTTCGCTGGCCGGGCTCCGCTGCCAGATACCGATGAGCCAAAGTCCGTTGATGCCCCGCAGGGCGATGGCGTCGAGTTCGCTGTCGGGTATGTCGTCCAGGCGCCGGATAGGACGACCATATGCGACCGAAAGCTGATGGAGCCAGACCAGGGCGTTCTTGGCCAGCAAGACCAATGAGGGCATCCAGTCCCTGTCTTGGGTGAACTTTTCGTACTCTTCCCGGGAAAAAACATAGCTGTAGGGCTTGACCGGGCCGGGGCCGGGCGGAAAGTACGGCCGTTCTTCTTCGGCGATCAAATCGAGGCTCGAGAGAAGCTTTCCGCCGATGCTGTCGAAACGGGCGCCCCAATGTTCCTTGATCCAGCGCAGCTGCGCTTCCAGAGAGTCGGGCGCGGCCTTGGCGGGCATTCGAAGCAGTTCGAGCAGACTCCTTTCCTCGCCGGCGGGGCCGAAGCCGGGGAGTTCGGGGCTTTTTTTGTCCAGGGCGGCGAAAACCTTGGCGTACAAGGTTTTCGCCGCCAGGCTGTCCGGAATATCCTTCAGCGGGCGCAAGCCATCGTCGAAGAGGAAACGGAAGGGGCCGAAGGCGGGATTTTCGTTGGCCAGCTTGAGGAGAATCATTTCCTCGAAGGCCAGTTCCCGGTTGCCGGGCCCCGAACCTTCGGAAGCCTCCGGCGGGGCGCCGGCCAGCCAGGCGTCGACGCTCATTCCGCCGGAATAAACCTCTCTGGGCGGAAACTGGGCGCAGAATTCCTTTAGGAGCGTTTCGAGTTCCCTGGAGCCTACTTCCTCCTGGGCGGCCCGCATAAGACGAGGCAGCGCCTGCCGATCTACCCGTTCCCTGTACAGTCTGACAACCATGTGGAGGATCTCGTCCACCAGGCCCATCGCGTTCAGCCTGCCCGAGCTGAGCTTGCTCGTGTCCTGGCCACGGACCGAGCCTAGTCCGCGGAGCGTCTGGGCCATTTCCCTGGCGGCGGTGAAATCGGGAATGATCAGATTCCCCGAACTCGTAAAGAGCGCCTTTCCTATCCCCGTGGCTTTCCTGAGGGAAGCGTGAACATGGAATTCCATGGTTCTATCGCCACGTTGAGGTTTTGTGGATGTTTCTTCGATTGCATTCAAACGGCAGGCGAGTACCGTAGCGCTCATGTCGATCATGGATTCACTATAGCTTCCCGTCGGGCCGGAAACAAGCAGAGTCCGTTGCGGCGGGGCAGGCCGTCGGTGGCAAAAACCGAAGGCTTCGCCGGGCCGGGCGCGGAGGGACTATTGGCGCTACACAAAAAACCCGGTTTGCTGCTATACTTACAAACATACAGTGGAGGTAAAATTGTCTGTCTATGTAGAGCACGATAAGCGGAGAGAGGAAATTCTGGATAAGGCCTTGGACGTATTCGTGGAAGAAGGCTACAAGGATACGACCTTTCAAAAAATCGCCGAGCGCTGCGGAATAACGCGAACAATTCTCTATCTGTATTTTTCCAATAAAAAGGAGATATTCTCGGCCAGCATCAAGCGTCTCATGGGCAGGATGGAAGCCCGGGTGCGGGAGATCGCCGGTAGCCAGGACTTAAAGAGCGTGGACAAGCTTATCGCCATCGGGGAGATGGTAGTCGGCGAATGCGCCGCGGAGTCCAAACTGCTGTCGGTCATCCTGGATTACCTGCTCAAGCTCAAGCTCTCGGGCGGCGACCCCGACGAGCGGGTTCGCCGCAGGACCATCCGCATGCGGCATATTCTCGCGCTCATCATCATAGAAGGGAGGAAACGGGGGGAGTTCTCTCCCGGGATATCCGGAAAGGCTATGGGCGAACTCTTCTACGCCTTGATAGAGGCGGCGGTTTTCAGGATAACCGTCCTGGGCAAAAAGGACGTGTCCAATCTTCAAGAATCCCTGCGCCTTCTGGCTTTGAGCATGAGCAACGAAGCGCCGGCTTCGCGGCCGCGGGAGTGACATCGCCAGGGGCGCGGTAGATTTATTGGATGGACGCGCTCCGTTGTTCCAACATTCCCATTCTGATTTTGGCCACCATGGAAGCCTTGGCCACCACCTTGGCGGTGAAAAGGCTGTCTATATTCTTTTTATAGTTGAGGATCCTGGAGATATAGTCCAGGGTTCTCATGGGAGCGCCCTGTTTGGTCACCCGGGTACGGCCCGCGTTGTACATGGCCAGGGCCGACACCTCGTTGCCCGAAAGTTCCAGGACATGTCGGAAGTATCCTATCCCTTCCTTGGCGTTTCGGGAGGGGTTGAAAAACTCCTGGTCCGTAAGGTCGGGAAAGGTGAGGGAGTTGAGCTGGAAAAGCCCCCTGTCCACGCTGGTGGTGTTCTGATTTACGGCGAGGGGATCGAAGCGGCTTTCTTCGTACGCTATGGCGAAGGCGAGGCTCGCCGGTACCTTTTGCTTTACCGCGTTATCCAGTATTGCCACGGCGATTACCCGGGATTTGGTGATGGATGCGAAAAAATCGATAACGCTCGATTTGGTGTCGGGATGCTGATAGCAGACGGCGATCGTGTCGATATGGTCCCTGTCTTCAATACTGTTAGGCAATTTCTCTGTATTGGTCACGAGCGATAGGATTTCGCTCTCGAGCTCAAGATTGGCGGCGGGAGGGGGTGAACAGGCTGCGAGGCTGAGCGTCGCAGCCAAGGCTAAAAACACCGCGCCCTTGGCTCTCAGTGGTCTATACATCGATTTTTGCAATAATGACTCCTTCCCGAAATCGACGGGTACTACCGGGTTTTCGGGCTGCGGCCATTTTCAAGGAAGCGTTGGAAATGGTCAAGGGGTGAAAAATCATGGGATAAATCCTTGCCGCAGATAGCGCTTGCCCTTAACAAACGGCGGCAAAGCGGGCATAATCGACAACTATGAGCGAAGACAGCATCAGGGTTATCGTTACCGGCGGGACCTTCGACAAGCACTATGACGAGATACAGGGAGAACTCACCTTTAGGGAAAGTCACATGCCCGAGATCCTCGCCAAGGCGAGGGTGAGGGTTCCCGTGGTTCTGGAAATGAACCAGCTGATCGATAGCCTGCAGATGCAGGACGAAAACCGCATGGCCGTGCTTGTTTCCTGCAAAAGCGCGCCGGAGAAGCGAATCGTGATCACCCACGGCACCGATACGATGACCGCCACCGCTTCTCTTTTGGGTTCCGCGGGGCTCGCCAAGACGATTGTGCTCACCGGGGCCATGGTGCCCTACAAGATCCAGGACTCCGATGCCTTATTCAACTTCGGCACGGCTTTTTCGGCGGTGCAATTGCTGCCGCCGGGGGTGTATATCGCCATGAACGGCAGGGTGTTTTCCTGGGACAGAGTGCGGAAGAATAAGGATTTGGGGGTTTTCGAAGCCCTGGAGCCGAGCTGATGGCAAGGCCGAAGGACGCGGACAAACGCCAGCTCATTCTCGCCGAGGCAAAGAAAATGTTCGCCGAGAGGGGCTATGAACGTAGTTCCATGGGCGCCCTCGCCGCCCGCATCGGCATTCCGGTGGGGAGCCTGTATACCTATTTCCCCTCGAAGGAAGCGCTCCTGGGAGTTATCGTCGAAGAGGGATGGAGCGAGTTCGCTTCTTATCTGGAAGAAGGTCTCGAAGGGAACGCCGCCTCCGGCGCCAAGGCCGCTGGGCTCGTATCGCGGCCGGCCGGCCCTGTGTCGAAAGGCTCCTTTGCCGATGCGGGCCTGGCCAAGCTTGCTTTTCTCATTCGAAAAGCGCTGCCCGCCCTCTTTAAGGACATGGATCTTATCGCCATTCTTTTGGGCCAGGCCGGAAGCGCCACCAGACTCAAGGAAAAGCTGGATTACCTGGCCTCCCTCATAGCGTCGATCATAGGCGAATGCGTGGAGGAAAAGGGGGAGAACCCGCGGACCGCCATTCCGGAACTGGAGGCGGGCCTCCTGGTGATGCTTTTGGGGAGCCTCGAATCGCTGCGCCTGAGCCGTAGGATCGATACGGGCATAGGGGCGGAGGAGATTATCGCTTTTCTTGCCTCGACAGTCGAAGCAACCCTTGGACGCGCCCTGCCCGAGGTTTAGGCCTGCCTTTGATATAGGGGCTTTTCCCGATAAGCCATCGTCGGACCGCCGGGGCGGCTAAGGTTGCGAAGGGAGCGATGAGTCTGGTCTCCCAACGTACTTCTTCGTAGTAGTCCTCCAGGGTTTTTCTTCTGAAATGCAGCAGTTCCTCGGCTTGATCCGAGTCGGCGTACCAGCCGCAGTGGAAGTCGGAGGCCGCAAAGGCCTCCATGGGCAGGAATGAGGAGTCTCCAAGGCCGTAGTAGCGGAATATTCTGTCCAGAAAGGCCCTGAAGGATGTGCGGCAGAGCGGGCCGCCGCCGATGTTGAGGGTCCTGCCCGCGGCGAGGGAAAGCTCGGCGGCGGCGGCGAAAGCTCGGCCCGCGTCTTCGGTGTGAACGACCTCCAGGCGGGTTTCGGGGGGCATGGCGAAGAGCATGGGATCGAAGGGGAGCCATTTGGCCCAGACGACATAGGATAGGCGCAGGATCGTATGCTCGAGTCCCGACGCCTTGACCAGGCCTTCGCATTCGACCTTGGTCCGGCTGTAGATTTCGGTGGGCTTTAGTTCATCGTCCACCCGTATCCAGAAGTTTTTGAGCCTGTCCCCATAGGTGGCGATACTGGAGGCCAGGACGAAGCGGGGTGGCTTGGGAAGCGAAAGGCAGGCTTCGATGAGGTTTTTCGTGCCGCCGGCGTTGACTTCCCATGTTTTTGCCTCGTCCTGGTCCGCCGCGGGGGGTATCAGGGCCGCCAGGTGTATGAGGGCGTCGGGGCCTTTTCCGAAGGAGGATAGGGCCTTCCGGACATTGTCGGGCTTTCTCAGATCGCCGAAAAGGACCCGGCAATCCCTCCAGGGGGAGCGAAGCATCTTGCGCAAACCCGCGTCGGCCTTCGCCATAGCCTGAGGGCTTTCCAGGATCGTGACATTGTGGCCCGCGGCGATACAAGCCTTGACGGCGCTGCGTCCCACGTTCCCGAATCCGCCGGTTACCAGTATCTCCATACTCCCCTCCAGAATCCTGTCGTGACTTTAGTATACTATAAATGAACAATCATTCAAGATAAACGTTTCAAATTCTTTTCCTCCAGCCCCGTGATTGACCATAATCCCAGACCTGCCGTACACTTTTGCGCATGATCACCATCCATGAACTGCGCAGGAAATTCATCGAATTCTTCAAGACAAAGAACCATGTGGAGATAAGCGGAAAGTCGCTTATTCCTGAAAACGACCCCTCCGTTTTGTTCACCACCGCGGGGATGCATCCCCTGGTCCCCTATCTGCTCGGGGAAGCCCATCCGGCGGGCAAGCGGCTGGTGGATTATCAAAAATGCATACGAACCGGGGATATCGAGGACGTGGGGGACGAAAGCCACCTCACCTTTTTCGAAATGCTGGGCAACTGGTCGCTGGGAGACTATTTCAAAGAAGAATCCATAGCCTTTTCCTGGGAATTCCTCGTCTCTCCCCGGTGGCTGGCCCTGGATCCGGCCAAGATTTCCGTAACCGTGTTCGCGGGCGATGAGAACGCTCCCCAGGACGAGGTTTCGGCCCAGGCCTGGCGGCGGCTGGGCGTGCCGGAGGATAGGATCGCCTACCTTCCGGCTTCGGACAATTGGTGGGCCACCGGACCCACGGGTCCCTGCGGTCCGGACACCGAGATTTTCTACTGGACGGGCCGGGGCTTGCCTCCCCCGGGATCCAACAAGGGCAGCGATCCCAAGAATTGGATGGAGATCTGGAACAACGTATTCATGGAATTCAATAGGGTGGACGGAAAAACCCTGCTCCGCCTGCCGGCCCAGAACGTCGATACGGGCATGGGCCTCGAACGCACGGTAGCCATGCTGCAGGGGCGAAAATCGGTGTACGAAACCGAAGCCTTCACTCCGATTCTCCGGTCATTGGAAAAGCTCTCCGGCAAGACCTACGGAGTTCCAGGCAATGATCCCGAGCTGGACCGCAGCTTCAGGATCATCGCCGACCATGTCAGGACGGCTACCTTTATCCTGGGCGATCCCAAGGCAGTGCTGCCCTCCAATGTCGGCGCCGGCTACGTGCTGCGGAGGATCATCAGGAGAGCGGTGCGGCACGGCCGCAAGCTCGGCATAGAGGGAGCCTTTCTTTCCGAGCCGGCGGGGGGCATCGTGGAAAATTACGCTGGCCCCTATCCCGAGCTTATGGAAAACCGGGAGCGGATACTCTCCGAACTTAAGCGGGAAGAGGAAAAATTCCTGGAGACCCTCCAGAAGGGCGAGCATGAGTTCGACAAGATGCTTCCCAACCTGCTCAAGAATCCCCAGCGGGTCATGTCCGGGCGCTTGGCCTTCAAGCTCTACGATACCTATGGCTTTCCCATCGAGCTCACCGAGGAGCTGGCCGCCGAGAACGGTCTCAAGGTCAACCGCCAGGAGTTCGACGAAGCCTACAAAAAGCATCAGGAGCTGTCCCGGGCCGGAAGCGAGCAGATGTTCAAAGGCGGTCTGGCCGATCACTCGGAAGTTTCCACACGGTATCATACGGCCACCCACCTCCTCCATAAAGCCCTGCGCATCGTCCTCGGGGACCATGTGGCCCAAAAGGGGAGCAATATCAACACCGAGCGGGTGAGATTCGACTTTTCACATCCCGCGCCCATGACCAAGGAAGAGATCGCCAAGGTCGAAGTGATCGTCAACGAACAGATCCGCCGGGATCTTCCGGTGACCATGGAAATGATGAGCCTCGAGGAAGCCAAGGCCTCGGGGGCCATAGCATTGTTCGGGGAAAAGTACGAGGCCGTCGTGAAGGTCTATTCCATCGGGGATTTTTCCAAGGAAGTCTGCGGCGGCCCTCACGTGGAGCGCACGGGAAGTCTGGGCAGGTTCAGGATTCAGAAAGAGCAATCCTCCAGCGCCGGCGTGCGTCGTATCTACGGTATCCTGGAATAATCTTATGCGAGGGAC
>LVBN01000033.1 GCA_001603165.1 Spirochaetales bacterium Spiro_12 | reverse complement strand
CTTCCCGAGCCGCTAGGACCGGCGCCGCCGACCGGTCGTTGAGCGCCGGTCGGGGCCGGTCAGCGGGCGCCCAACGACCGGCCTTATGTCGAGAGGCCAAAGAAGGCCGGCAGTTCGTAAACATCCCTTGCGCCCCGCACGAGGATTCCCCCCATTCCCAACGCCAGGGCAGGCTCTATGTCCACGTCCTGCCTGTCCCCGATGGAAACGCAGGACGCGAAGGGCAGCCCCAGGCCGCGACAAGCCGCGATAAAGGGCTCTGCGGAGGGCTTGGACTTGCCCGTGTCATCCAGACCGATCACCTGTTCGAATCGAGCGGCCACGCCCAGGGCTTGGAGACTGGCGCGGCCCACCGAACGAGGATTGTTGGTGAGAAGGGCGAGGCGGAAACGCTGGGCGAGGAGGGCGAGCGCCGCATCGAGCCTGGAATCCGCCGTCAGCCATTGCCGGGGATCGAGGGCTTCTTCGCGCCAGCGGATTATGCTGGGCATGTCGACGCCAAGGGTCAGAAAATGATTGGCCATGCTGGTGGCGGGGAGGGCGGCGGCGCGGCGCGCTTCCCGCGCCGCGCCCAGTCGTTCGGCGGCCTCCGAAGGGCTTATCCCCAAAAAACCCGCCAGGCGCTCCACCTGAGAGCTTTCCTGGAAGCGGTAGTAGTCGAGATTTTCGTAGAGGGTGCCGTCCATGTCGAAGACCAGGGCGGCGACGTCGCAAGCCTGGATGCCCAGCAGTTTCACGGCTTGTCGGCGGCTCCGTAGGGGATGACTTCCTCGGGAGGAATGGGGATTTCCTGTTCGGCCCCGGGCTTGGCGGCAAAACCAAGATTTCCCTGCTT
The DNA here is from genome assembly GCA_001603165.1 of Spirochaetales bacterium Spiro_12. Classification (GTDB taxonomy): domain Bacteria; phylum Spirochaetota; class Spirochaetia; order Treponematales; family Rectinemataceae; genus UBA2256. Next base: position 6,650 of record LVBN01000033.1, on the reverse strand, counting down.
CGCCTTTCCCTTTTCCATCTGCTTTTTGATCAGCTTGGCGACCAGATCCCTGTTGTCCAAAAGGGAAGAAAGGGATCGATCGTGATGGATAAGGCTGATGATCTGGGCGAAGAGGCCCGTGACGTCCGCCTGGATATACCATTCCCTGCGCAGCAGCTCGTCCTGGTACACGGCGTTGGTGCCGATGATCCTGTAGAAATAGCCCTGTCTGTAGGCGGCGTCGAAGTCATCAATGGCAGTGCCGTTGAAGAGCGGAAGGGAGACCGCGCAGATCACCTTGGAAGCGCCCAGGTCCTTGAGGCTTTTCATGCCCTTTATCAGGGTGCCGCCGGTGCCGATCATGTCGTCGGCCATGAAAATGGTCTTGCCTTCCACGTCGCCCAGGAGCCGCATCTCGCTGATGTTGGACTCCGAGGCGTTCTTGCTCACCTTGGAGTAGTCCCTTTCCTTGTAGAGAAGGGCCAGGGGCCGCTGGAGGGCGTTGGCGTAGAACTTGTTGCGGTCCACCGCTCCGGTATCGGGAGCGAGGACGACGAGGTTCTCGGTCTGGATATCCACGATGGACATCAGCTTTTCGATTATCTGGAAGGAGGCGTGGAGGTTTTCCAGCCTGAGCTTGTCGAAGCAATTTTCGATTTCCCTGGAATGAATGTCCAGGGTGATGATCCTGTCGGCGCCGAGGTTTTCCAGCATGGCGCCCACCCGGGCGGCGGTGAGGCCTTCCCTTCCCTTTTTCTTGTGCTGCCGCGAATAGGGATACATGGGCAACACCAGGTTGATGCGCTCGGCCCCGGCCTGCATGGCCGAATCGATGGCGACGAAGAGGTTGAAGATATGGTCGTTCACCGACATCACCCGCTTGACCGCCCCTTCGTTGAAGGCGATGGGCTGGTGGTTTTCGATATCCTGGAATATGTAGATGTCCTTACCCCGGATGGATTCCAGAATTTCGGTCTTGATCTCTCCGTTGGCGAAGAAGGTATGCCTGGCGTTTATCTTGAAGCGCGGGGGTCTGTATTTATCCGTGGGTCCAGGCATGAACAGATAGCCGGAATTGGCATCGTTCGAGAAATTGATTTTCCGGATGGCGAGCTCCTGGCTGATGTGGTACCGCGAGGAGAGCGCCTGGGTTTTCCGGTCGAAGCGTCGCTTGTAAATCCCGGACAGCTTGCGGACTACGTTGTCCGCGAAGACTTCGGCGCCGGGGCAAGCGATGATACCCAATTTGGTTGGGTCGGAATAACTCATGGGTTCGCCGCCTTGTCATGTGGGCTTGATTAAAAGCTATACCGACGCCGCGTCTTTGTCAATCTTCGGCGGACTTGTCGGGTCTATTCTATGGCCTGGATAAGGGCCACCAAGGGGCGTTGCGAGGGGGGGCCCAGAACGAGGGTGGGTCCCGTGGCGATTTCGACGCCCAGGGGCGAGGCGCAGTCCTTTCCCCAGTATTCCACTTTGTAGCGACCGGCGGGCAGCCTGCGCAGGATCTGGCGTCCGTCTTCGGGCTTAAGCCAGAGCAGCTGTCCGCTTCCCTCCAGGGCGAGGGGCCGCAGGGGATGATTCGGCGGCAAAAAGGCCAGGATTTCAACCAAGACCTCAGTAGTAGCGCCCAAAATCCTTCTCCAGATCGTCGATTCCGGGCATGCCGTCTATCAACGCCCAGCCGGCTTCCTCGTCCATTTCGGAATGGGTCATGAGGATGGCCATAACCGTCTCCACCTGTATTCCCACCCGCTTCCACAGGGGGGAAAGTTCGTCGTTCAGATGGTCGAGCTGGGGTTTTCCCCCTGTCACCTGGCCCGGGTTGAGGGTTTCGATGAGGTAGGCCGCCGAGTCGGTCCGCTCGCCCCAGGCGCGGTGCGAAAGTCCTCGGTTTATCGGCCTGGATTGGTCCAGGACCATCCGAACGCCCCGCTCGTCGGCCGCCAGTATGCCCATGGCCGCGTAGCCCAGGTTCTTGGGGTGGGCGACGATGTTCCAGGCCAGGCCAGAAACGGGACCGGCTTCGTGGAGGTCGAAGGCGGCTTTCACATTTTCCTTTTCGATCAGATTGAAGAAAGCCGCCGCCGCCTGGGCGGTGCGCGAACCGGCAGGATCGCCCGGATGGGCACGGTTGAGATTCCGGGATTCCCGGCCTGCCAGGCTTTGTTCCCGACCGATTGCCTCGGGCGGATAGTAGCGCTCCGGGTCGGGACCGATTTCATCCTCGGGTTTCGTGAATCGAGAGCCGTATCTGAAGGCCCTCGTACCCGAGGCGCCCTGGACGATAACAGCGGTCGGGCCCGGTCTGTCGGGATCGGACCAGGTGCCGGCCGAAGCGTTGGCCCTGGGCACAACGATAAGCCGGGCGGCCAAGGGTTTCGCCCAGGAGACGAAGAGAGAGGCGGCCATTACGCCGGCGATCTCGTCACCGTGGGTGCCGCCCAGAATGAGGATGGCGGGCAAGGCTTCACCCGGGTCCGGCGTCGCGATCCCGGGTTCGATAAAGTAAACAGGACTGTCCAGAGCCGTTCCCGCCAGCGATGGGAGATAGTCCGAGAGCGCGCCGATCCTGGCTACGGCGGAACCGGGTCGCTGCTCGTCCAGCGCGGCCTGGAAGGCCGGATGGGCGAACAGTGTCGTACGCGCCGCGGTCCCGCTCTGGGCGGTCACAGGCACCAAGGCCGCCATGAAGCTTAAAAAAACGAGAAACGCCGGACGAGCATGGATAAATTTCATTTTGCCTCGATCACCACAGCCGGGCCTGGGCGGAAAGCTTTCCGCCCAGGCCCGGAGCTTTAGCGATAATTCAATACCCGAACACGGCTCCGTCCCTGCGCGGGTCGGCGCCGCCGTGGAGTTGGCCGTCCTTGATGATGATGCCCTGGACGCCGCCGAAATACAGATCGCGTTTGTCGTAGCTCTTGACCTTGTAACCCAGGAGACTCAGGTCATCCAGGGTTTTCTTGGGGAAGAGGGCGCCTTCGAGTTCGATGGTGGTTTTCCCGGGGCCCTGGAGATAGGTGCAGTACATACGGGGCGCCTCGATGGCTTCCTGGATACCCATGCCATAGTCGATCAGATTGGTCACGATCTGGGTGAGGGTGGGGATGATCCTCATGGCGCCGGGGGTTCCCAGGGTGGCGAAGGACTGCCCGTCTTTCATGATGAGGGTGGGCGCGATGGTGGTGTTCATGCGCTTGCCGGGCGCGTAGGCCGAGGAGCCTTTCTTGTTGTTGAAATTGCCCATCTCGTTGTTCAGGATGATGCCGGTACCGGGAACGGCCACGGCCGCTCCGAAGAAGCTGGACAGGGTCTGGGTAAGGGCGACGACGTTGCCGTCCTTATCGACCACGGACATGTGGGTGGTGCTCCAGTGCTCGCTGTTGGGATTGACCTTCTCGTATTTGGTCGTCATGGCGTCGAGCTTGATGGATTTGGCCTTGGCGTCGGCGTAGCCCTGGGAAGTGAGGGCCTGCATGGGCACATCGACATAGTCGGGATCGCCCAGGACGTCGTAATAGTCATCGAAGGCCCTGGCCAGGACCTCGGAGAAGAGGTGAAGCTTCATGGCCGAATCGAAACCGAGGAACTTGAGGTTGTAGTTTTCCAGCATGTTGAGGGACTGGATGAGGAGGAAGCCGCCCACGGGAGCCGGAGCGGAAACGATGTCGTAACCACGGTAGAGTCCCTTGGCGGGTTCGCGTTCGATAGCCTTGTACTGGGCCAGGTCGTTTTCGTCGATCAGGCCGTTGTGGGCTTTCATGTCGGCGGCGATGGCCTTGGCGATCTCGCCCTTGTAGAAGGCGTCCTTTCCTTCCTTGGCGATGAGCCTGAGGGTCTTGGCCAGGTCCGGGTTTTTATAGGTGTCGCCGGCTTCCAGTGGAAGGCCGGTGGGAGCGATTATGGACATGAGGTAGGGATTTTCCGTCGCTTTCTTGAAATTGTCGGAAATCACGCCCGCCAGAGTCTCGCTCACCACAAAACCTTCCTCGGCCAGCTTGACCGCGGGTTCGATAACTTGAGCCAGGCTCATGGTGCCGTATTTCTCCAGGGCCAGCGCGAGACCCGCCACGGTGCCGGGAACGGCCACGCCCCTGTGCCCATAGCTGGGCCACTTTTCGCCTTCCTTGGGCGGATTGAAGGACGCGCGGCTGCGATAGTCTATGGAAGTAGCCTTGTTCTCGCCCTTGAGGTAGATGACGATATAGCCTTCGCCGCCGATGCCGTTGGCGTTGGGTTCGACCACGCCATTGGCGAAGGCGGTGGCTACCACGGCGTCAACCGCGTTGCCGCCGGCCTTGAGAATATCCAGACCGACCTGGGAGGCCAGCGGATGGGCCGAAGCTACCATGCCCTGGGCGGAGACTACTTCGGGAATCACCGTGGGGGCTTTCTGGGCGAAAACGGTCTGGAAGCCGCCCAATAGCAAGAGGGCGATCAACGCCACCGGCATGAATCGATTGATTCTCTTCATTATTTTTCCTCCTTGAATATATGGGCGGCGATATAAGCGCCCCCAGTGGATACACCTTACATGGACCATCTACTTCAAATACGGACCCAAACCATTGCCCGCCAAGTCTTGGTAGCCCGGCAGCCCCGAGAACTGGATGGCCTTATCCGGATGCCCGTCGCTGAAAATCCGGACGACCGCCGCGGTGGCGTACAGATGCTTGGCCACCCGGGATCCCAGGGGATTCTCAGGATCGTTCACCACATCCGCATCCGGGGGAGCGTCGGCGACCATGGCTGGATTGGGAGTTTCGGTGAGAAAGGCTTCCGCCTCCGTTCCTGCGCCCCATTCCCGGTGCGAAAGCCCGCGGAATTCCATATTGGAAGGCTCGAGTTTGAGCGAAAGGCCATAATCCAGTTCCAGGTCGAAGAGAGCGCCCGCGGCGGTCTCTATATTTTTGGGATTAGCCACCATCATGTTGGCCAGGCGGCCGCCGGCATCGGCTTCGTGATAATCGAAGGCCACGTCCACCTTCTCTTTTATGAGAAGCTGCATGACGGCATAGGCGATTTTCTGGGTAAGGCCCGAGTCGGTGCGACCGGGATAAGCCCGGTTGAGGTTCCTGAATTCCCAGCCCGCCAGCGGAGCCTCGCTGCTATCGGGGTGCACATAGCCGCCCGAAGGATCGGCAATTCCCTGATGGGCCTTGTTGGTGGCCCGGGAACCGTATTTGAAATACCGCACTCCGCTGGAAGTCGTAATACTGATCCAGGAGGGACCGCGGGTCGTGTACGCCGGCAGCTCGGGCTCCCGCTCCTGATTGCCTATGGCGGAATTGTTCATGTTGGGCACCACGATCACCCTGCCGGTCTCCACCTTGAGATTCTCGATGAGCAGAACCGCCGCCATGATGCCGGCGATTTCGTTGGCATGGGTTCCCCCGCCCACGAAAAGGGTGCCGCCCGGTTTGTCGCCCTCGAAATAATATACCTTGCTGTCACCGGGGGTTCCCAGCAGCCCGGGATAATAATCGGATAGCCAACCGGTTCTACTCAAGCCTTCGGAAGGCCGGTAGTCGTGATTGATAAGATAGCGGCCATGGAGGTCCTGAGCTGCCGGGCTCTGAATCCCCAGGCTGAATAACAACAATACCGCCGCTAGTGCGGTAAACGACGATCGCGTTGACATGAAAATCTCCTTATGGGGCCGGAAGCGGAGTTCGACGGAAATCCTTGAACTTTTACTTGAACGCCGCGGCCAGGGGGGCTCCCGCCGAGGAAATCCGGTCCACCTTTGCCAGGCTGATCTTCGCCTTGGCCGCCAGCTCGGTGAAAAGACCGTCCTCGTCTCCCGAGGCGACTACGATGGCGTAACTGGCCGCTTCCATGCAGGGCTTGATGAAGGTATCGGACATTGCGCCCCGCCTGGCGGCCCCGCCCACGTGCATGACGATTATGGAAAGCTTTAGCTCCTTGGCCTTTTTAAGAAGGGCCTGGGTGCGGACAAGCTCGGCTTCGGCGCTTATGCCCGCCGCTCCGAGGCCCTTGGAACTGGCGCCTACCACGAGAACGAGGGTTTTAGCCGAACCGTCGAGCTTTTCGGCCTTGACCAGAGGATCGGCGGTGTAAGGCACCTTGGCTCTATTGAGAAGCACTTTGATCATCTCGAAATCCGCGCTCTGTCCGATGGCGGTCACTAAGGCCGGTTTTTCGGCGAAAGCGGTGCTCTGCTGGGCGAAGCCATAAGCGCCGAGCGCGGCCACAAAGGCACAGACAAGAATAAATCGTTTCATGAAAACCCCTTGTTTTGCATTCAATTCCGATATGTCCGATGTAAGCGAAACCACGCGCCCTTTTGCCATATAGGACGAGGATGAGCAGTACCCGAGACACTTGCGGTGTAAACATTATCCACTCCATCGATACCGCTGTCAACGATACTGTTCTTTTTGTATCGATAGGATTCTCGTCTCGACTGAAACGAAGCCGCGTGCTACTCTGTACCGCGGCAAGCGGGAGCTGAAAGCCCCTGCGACAAAGGAGAACATCATGAAGCGAACGGTCTTTAGAATGTTGGACGAGGCGGCCAGGGACTGGGCCGACGATCCCTATGCCCTTCGAAAGACCGATTCGGGGTATGTCGCGACCAGTTTCGCCCAAGCAAGGGAGCGATCCAGGGCCTTCGCCGCCTGGCTTGTTTCCCAGGGATATAAAAA
>LVBN01000032.1 GCA_001603165.1 Spirochaetales bacterium Spiro_12 | reverse complement strand
GGCTTTTTCTCCGCGATCTTCGCCTTGGGTGCGGCTTTCTTCACGGCCGCGCCTTTTTTCGTCGCCTTTTTGGCTTCTTTGGCCTTCGGCTTCGCCGCTTTCTTGGCCGCCTTCGCCTTTACGGGGCTTTCTTTCTTTTCCGCCGCTTTTTTTGCGGGTTTTTTGGCGACGGCGTTTTTGACTGCTTTTTTCGCTGTGCCAGGCTTTTTCGCAGGCGCCTCGGGTGATTCGGTTGCGATAGCCGCTTCGAGCACGGAAAGGTATTTGGTGATAATTTCGGCTAGGTCGCGTCCGTTTCTCACGAGCTTTTTCATCGATGTTATAGCTTTTTTATCCACGTGGAAACCTCCGTATTTATATCATAATGCAGAAAACCATGATGTGACAAGAGAATAATTCAAATTCATTTTCACCGCGATCCATTGAAGCGCACGAGCCGCTCGGATACGATATCCATAGTATGAAGAAAACAGCCACGCTCTATCGTTGTTCCAATTGCGGCCACTCCGAGCCCAAATGGCTGGGGCGCTGCCCCGAGTGCGGACAGTGGAACAGCCTCCTGGAACAAACCCAATCGAGCCGATCGAAACGGCCCGAAATCAAAGGCGAAAGTTATTCGCTTCCCATTAAATCGATAGACCCCTCGTCGGGAACCCGCATACTTTCGGGCAACGGGGAGTTGGACAGGGTCCTCGGCGGCGGCTTTATGCGCGGTTCCGCCATATTATTAGGGGGAGAGCCGGGAATAGGGAAAAGCACGCTCCTGCTGCAGCTATGCGCAAGCATCGAATCGGCGGGCAGGCTTCTCTATATTTCGGGGGAGGAATCGCCCGCCCAGATTCGCATGAGAGCCGATCGATTGGGCGCGCTCAAAGAGGGCCTCGAAGTGCTCTGCACCTCGGAGTTGGATAAAATAATTTCCGCCATGGACGCGGTGCGCCCCATTCTCGTGGTTATCGATTCTATACAAACGGTTTATTCGCCCGATGCGGGCATCGTTCCCGGGTCGGCCAACCAAGTAAAATACTGCACCCTCGAACTCACCGAATGGGCGAAGAATCACGACGCGATAATCGTTTTTGTCGCCCATGTCACGAAGGACGGATTTATCGCGGGCCCGAAAGCCGCCGAGCATATAGTGGACGCGGTTCTCGCCTTCGAGCAGGCCGAAGGCGAACTACGCGCCCTGCGCGCCACCAAAAACCGATACGGTTCCACCGACGAACTGGGGCTGTATCGAATGGGCCCGAAAGGCCTGGAGGAAATCACCGATCCCACGGGAATTCTCCTGGTGCGCCGGGCCGGAGAACTGCCCCCGGGCGCCGCGGTAGCCATGGTGCACGAAGGTTCCAGAATTCTCTTGGTGGAACTTCAGGCCCTCACCGTACCCGCGAAAGCCGGGCTCACCCGGGTGTATTCCGACAGGGTGGACGCCTCCCGGGTGGCGCGCATCGCGGCGGTGCTGGAAAAACAGACAGGGATAAAACTCTCCGATCAGGATCTCTATATCAACGTGGCGGGCGGCCTTCGATTGACCGAACCGGGCATAGACCTTGCGTTGGCCGCCGCTTTATATTCGGCCAGGACAAATCAAAGCATCCCCAAGGACTCCGCCCTTTCCGGCGAGTTATCCCTCTCAGGCGAGCTCAGGCCTGTGCGGCAGATGGCAAAGCGGGCGAAGGCGGCGAAAGCCCTGGGCTTTACGCGCACGCTGGGCCCTGTCGAACAGGGCGCGGGAAAAGAATGGCTGCAGGCTCCCACCCTGCGGGCGGCCATAAAGATCCTCTGGAGTTGATATGAAATATTTACACAAAGGCGAGCGAACCACCGGTTTCGCGCTGCCCCTGCTTTCGCTCAACACCGACAAGGGGCCCTGTGGCGAGTTTCCCGATATCGCCTCCATGGCCCGGCTGGCAAAATCGTGGGGCATGAACCTGCTGCAGATTCTGCCGGTCAACGATACCGGCTTCGAACCCTCTCCCTATAGCGCCCTTTCCGCCTTCGCCCTCAACCCAATTTACCTCAGGATCGCCGATCTCCCCGAACTCGATGACGCTGCCGCGCGAGCCTATAGCTCGGATAAAAAACCGGCGCGGGCTGACAAAGAGTGGATTGGCAAAGACGCCGCCGGAAACGAAGATACGTTGCGCGATTTTAATCGACAGACCAAGGATCGCGCCGAAGCCCTGGCCGACCAAGCCCGGCAATGGGCAGCCCAAGAGGGCGCCGTGCCTTATGAGCGCATACTCGGCGGAAAACTCTCCATCCTGGAATCCCTATGGGATTCCCTCCTTGGCTCTCGCCGATCGGCGGGGCTGCTGGAACAAGTCGAGCGCTGGAGCGAGGCCAGAACCTGGGTAAAGACATACGCCTGTTTTGTCGAACTCAAGCGACGCAACGCAAGCAAGCCCTGGTGGGAGTGGGGCGATTATCGGAATCCCGGCGCGGCGACGATCCCGGCTCTCTGGACCCATCCGGAGTTCGCCCGGTCATTGCGCTTCCACGCCTGGGTACAGATGCGCGCCGAAGAGCAGTTTTCCAGAGCTTGCCGGCAGGCCCTAGACCTCGGCGTCGATATCATGGGCGACATCCCCATCCTGCTCAATATGGATTCCGCCGAAGTCTGGCAACGCCGGCAACTTTTCGACCTGGACCATATAGCCGGCGCCCCGCCGGACATGTATTCCCGGCTGGGGCAAAACTGGGGCTTCCCCCTTTACCGCTGGGACCTGCTTGAAAAAGAGGACTACGCTTTTTGGAAAGAACGCCTTTCCTCGGCCGACCAGTTCTATTCCCTGTTCCGAATCGATCACGTGCTCGGATTTTTTCGAATCTGGGCGGTGGACATTCGGGAGGCCGACGGGTTCCTCGGCCATTTCAGACCCGAGTATCCCCTGCTTTATCACGAACTCGACGCCCTCGGTTTCGACACGGGGAGAATCCGCTGGCTCTCCAGGCCCCATGTGCCGGAATCCTCCCTCGGCGAAGCCTTCGAGGGATTGCCTGCCGGGATCGCCAGAACCATACGGGAAAAACTATTCCGCCGTATCGACCATGAGCCGCTCTTTCTTTTCTCCCCCGAAATTCGGGGAGGCAGGGATATCGAATCATCGATACAGGCGGTTTTGCCGGGCCTCGATACCGACGCGGCCGCCCGGGACGTAATAGAAAAAACCTTAAAGATATGCAAGGACAAGCTCCTCGCCGCCTGGAGGGATAAAAGCCTTCTGGAAATCGCTTCCGGCCAGTTCGTTCCCACCTGGGAGTATAAGAACACGAAGGCCTGGCTGAGCCTGGGCCAGGAGGAGCGCCGGCGGCTGGAAGGCTTGATAGTACGGAGAAAAGCCGAATCCATGGTCCTGTGGGAACGGAACGGCGCGAAGATCCTCAAAATCCTTGCGGATAGCGTAGCCATGCAGGCCTGCGCCGAAGACCTGGGCGCCGTTCCCCCCTGCGTGCCCGCCGTCCTGTCCAGGCTGGGCATCCCGGGCTTGCGGGTGCTCCGCTGGCACCGAGCCTGGGAAAAAGAAGGCGCCCCCTATATCGCCCTGGACGAATATCCCGAAGATTCCGTCGCCTGCCTGTCGGTCCACGATTCGAGCAATCTGCGGCAATGGTGGGAGGAAGAGGCGGATCGCCACGTCCTCTGGGATATGCTAGGACCGGGGCCCGCGGCGGGCGCGGCGCCCCCCTCGCTGGAAGCGGAGGATGCCTATACCCTTCTTCTCGGCTTCGCCGCGGTCGAATCCGGAATCCTCGTTCACCCCCTGCAGGACCTTTTGGCCGCCCATGAGCGCTACCGCGAAGTGGAGCCGGCCAAGGAAAGGATCAACGTGCCCGGCACCACCGGCGGTTTCAACTGGCGTTACAGACTAAAACCCCGGATCGAAGAATTGCTGCGGGATTCGGCCTTCGCCGCGCGCATGGCTGCCATAGCCTCGGCTCATCGCGGCTAAAGCAAGGAACGAGTACCCCTCCTCCTGGCCGATTCGAGGCAGGCTGAAAAGCAACGATCGAAAAACAAAGATCGAAAAGCAGGGACCGGAAGCAAAGACCAAAAAGCAAAGGGCGAAAAACAAGGGCCGAGAAGCCCTGGCGAAGCCTTCGCCGGCTCCCCCTGTTCCCCTCCCGCCCGCTCGTGCTACCATAAACGCGCTCATAAGCCTAGGGAAGGTTGAATGGATAAGAATCCTGCGGCGAGGATAGGCGGCGCTGTCGCGAAGGGAGCCAAGAAATCCCTTGGGACCATCTGGTTTCTCCTCAAAATAATGGTACCCACGAGTCTGGTGGTCGCGCTCTTAGGGTGGAGCGGCCTTTTGAGCCATATGGCCCGTTTTCTGGCGCCCCTCATGAAGCTCATCGGCCTGCCCGGCGAGGCGGCCCTGGTCTTCATTTCCGCGGCGCTGCTCAACAACTATTCGGCCATCGCCGTCATGGGAAGCCTCTCCCTTTCCATGCGGGACGCCACGATTCTCGCCCTCATGTCGCTCACCGCCCACAATCTCATCGTCGAAACCTCGGTGATGAAATCCGCCGGCTCTTCGGCGGCGAAAATGGTGGCCCTTCGTCTCGGCATGGCGATCGTCATCGCCCTGGGCCTGAACCTTCTTTTGCCCGATTCATTGAGACAGGTCGTCTTCTCGGTCGGCTTGACCGCAGGGGAACATAGCTTCCTCGGCATGCTGGCTGACTGGGGGCTGTCCAGTCTCAGGTCGGTTGTGAAGGTAAGCCTCTTCGTGCTGATCATAATGATCGTCCAGGGCCTTTTGGAGGAATTCAAGGTGATAGACCTCCTTTCGAAGATCATGGCCCCTTTCATGAAGGTCTTCGGCCTGCCCGAAAAAGCCAGCTTTCTCTGGATCGTCATCAATATCGTCGGCTATGCCTATGGCGCGGGCATAATCAAGTCGGAATACGATAGGGGCGGATTCAAAAAGCAGGAAGGCGACCTTTTCAACCACCATGCCGCGATCTCGCACTCTCTTCTTGAGGACAGCATCCTCTATGCCGGAATCGGCATTGGGCTTTTCTGGCTCATCGTGCCAAGACTCGCAGTCGCGACGATCGTCGTTTGGATAGAACGCTTCAGACGCAATCACTTTAAAAAATCTTTCAGGGTCGGTACGGTCTAGAAAAACCGACCCGTCCGGCCCGCTCAACCCGCCGCCACGGAGCTCCCGCAGCCCTTTCGCTGCACACAGAAAGGCGGATCCATGTTATATTCGAAGCACTACGCAGGGAGGTGGCCCCATGAACAAACTGGCGATCCACGGCGGCGAGCCCAGTATAAAAACCGAACCCAAAGAGCTTTTCCTCTGGCCCATAATCACCGAAGAAGACGAAAAAGCGGTTCTGGATGTCCTTCACGCCAGGACCATGAGCGGCACGGAAATCACCAAGCAGTTCGAAAGAGAAATGGCCGCCTGGCTGGGGGTGGACTATGCCCTGGGCTACTGCAACGGCACCGCCGCCCTCCTGGGCGCCATGTACGCCGCCGGCATCGGGGCTGGGGACGAGATAATCTGCCCCTCCATGACCTACTGGGCCAGCGCTGCTCCGGCCCTGAGCCTGGGCGCGGCGGTCAATTTCGCGGAAATCGAGGAGGAAAGCCTCTGCATCGATCCGGACGATATCGAACACCGCATAGGCCCGCGCACCAAGGCTATCATGGTCGTGCACTACGCGGCCCATCCCTGCGACATGGATCGAATCCTTCCCATAGCCCGAAAACACGGCCTCGTGGTAATCGAGGACGCGTCCCACGCCCAGGGCTCCAAATACAAGGGCAGGGCCTGCGGCGCCCTGGGCGACATCTCCGTCATGAGCCTGATGACAGCCAAGGCCTTCGCCATCGGCGAAGCGGGCATGCTTTTCACCAACAACCGCTCCATGTTCGAACGAGCCATCTCCTTCGGTTTTTACGAGCGCACAGGCTCCGCGTCGGAGTTCTTCTCCAAGGACAATCAGCTCACCGACCCGGAACTCATGAAATTCGCCGGCGTCCCCGTGGGCGGCTACAAGCATCGCATGCACCAGATGAGCTCCGCCGTGGGCCGGGTTCAGCTCAAGCACTACGACCGGCGTATCGCGGAAATCGACAAGGCCATGCGGTACTTCTGGGACTGCCTGGCCGACCTTCCCCATCTGTCGCCCCATATCTGCGATTACAGCCCCGACGCCCAGGGCAGGGCCTCTTCCATGGGCGGCTGGTACTACGCCCAGGGCCGCTTCGACCATCGCGCCTACCCCGGGGGCAGCCTGGCAAAACTCTGCGAAGCCCTGCGCGCCGAGGGCGTTTCGGTCTGCTCCACCATCAAGAACGGGCCCTTGCATCTCCATCCGGTTTTCAACGAACTCGACCTTTTCCGCCTGGGTAAACCCAGCATGATCGCCTTCGCCGAACGGGACCTCCGCCAAGCCAGGGGCAGCCTTCCCCATGCCGAAAGCGTGGCCGAGTATTCCTTCTCCGTACCCTGGTTCAAGCATTTCGACAAACCGGCCATCGAACTGTACGCGGAGGCTTTCGGAAAGGTATTCTCCCAGATCGACAGACTGTTGTAGCCCGGCCGAATGAGATATGATACCAGGGTTCGATGCGTTACGGGATTTATAAAAACCGGCTAAGCTTCGAAAACAACGGAGGATCGATATGAAAAAGGTTTCACAGAAGACCTTATTTCTCCTAAGCTTTTCAGCGCTGCTCTTTTCCTGCGCCACCGCCTCCCTGCCCAAGGGAGCGCCCATCGTCGAAGGATTCGACAAGGCGAGATACCTGGGCAAATGGTACGAAATCGCCCGCTTCGATTTCGCCTTCGAAAAGAACTTGAACAACACCACCGCCGAATACGGCCTGCGGGACGACGGAAAAATATCGGTGACCAACCGGGGCTACAATTACGTGAAGGGCAAATGGCAGGAAGCCAAGGCCAAGGCGCGTTTTGTCGGGGCCGATACCCGGGCCGCGCTGGAAGTCTCCTTTTTCGGGCCCTTCTATGCGGGCTACAACGTCATAGCCCTGGACAAGGACTACAACTACGCCCTCGTGGCCGGCGACAGCCTCAAGTACCTGTGGATTCTTTCACGGGTCAAGACCATCCCCGAGGATGTCAAAAAAGACTACCTCGCCCTGGCCGCCTCGCTGGGGTACGATGTCGCCAGCCTGATCTGGGTGGAGCACGATAAATAATCGCGCCCTCCCGCATTGCCACGACGGCGCGCGCATAGCCAGCGACGAAAAATTCTCTGCGACAATCGATATTTTCCGATTGACTTCGGGTTTCGGCAGGATAAAATAAGGCTGCGATCCATTATATGGAACGTAAAAATAGATACGAGAAGGACTTTTATTCTGTTTCGGCGAAAAAGGTCTTCGTGTCTTTTCTGCCTCAAAGCCCTCTTTTTTGAATAGCCATATGTCCTTCCCCCGACAACGATCCCTATGGGCAGCCATGGCATTAAAGGCGCACATGCGACAAGAAAAGAACCTGGAATCGCTCCTCCAAAACCTTGACCCTTCGGCCGCGGAGGGCAGCTTCGTGTTCTGCGCTGTTCCCGTCCTGCCCGGGAGCGCGGATCTGGCGGCCCTCGATCCCTGGGCTATCGTAAAGGAGGATGAAGGCATCACCCTCATCCTGGAGAAGAAGCGCGCCGACGGCCTCGGCCTGGTCTACGAATCCACCTATGGGCGGATCACCCTCCGGGTTTTCTCCAGCCTCGATGCCGTAGGCCTCAGCGCCGCGGTGGCAACCGCCCTGGCGGATTCGGGCATAAGCGCCAACATGGTGGCCGGATATCACCACGATCACATATTCGTCCCCGAAGCCCATCTCGAAACAGCGTTGAACGTATTGAGAGGTTTGCGATGCTCATAGCATTAATCATCGTCGGCGGACTCACCGCCATGACAGCGATCGCGGTTATCGGCGACTATCTCACAAAATCCAAAATCGCCAAAGCCAAAACGGACCCGACAATTCTCAAGGAACACGAACGGCGGATCGCCGAACTGGAAAAGCGCCTTTCCGATCAAGACGCCAAGATAGAGCAGCTCGAAAGCGACGTAAGCTTTACGAACAAGCTTCTGGGCGATAAGTAAGGATAAGCCGCTGTTGCGCCGGCGAGGCCAGCGTGGCGCGCATATCAGGAGAGAGTGCATAT
>LVBN01000031.1 GCA_001603165.1 Spirochaetales bacterium Spiro_12 | reverse complement strand
TTTTGGATGAGCAGGATCAAGGCTGCGATGAGCGGGTGGGTCGGGGCGTTTTCCTTTGTTCTCCTCACCCGGGAGGGAGTTTTTGCCGCCAGGGATCCCTGGGGCTTGCGCCCCCTTTCCTACGGGTTTACCGCCGAGAAGGCCTTCGTGGCGGCTTCCGAAACTTGCGCGCTCTCCACCCTGGGGTGTCGGGAAATCCATGAGATTGAACCAGGGCAAATCGTCTTCTGCGATAGCGAAGGTAAAATCACCGGCGCCACCCTCGATGGCACCAAGACCAGGGGCATTCGCAGGGCTTCCTGCCTTTTCGAGTTCGTTTATTTTTCCCGCCCCGACAGCGTATGGAACGGACTTTCCGTTCACGAGGTGCGGCGCGCGTTCGGCACCCGCCTGGCCATCGACTCGCCGGTGGCGGCCGACCTGGTTATTCCAGTGCCCGATTCTTCCATTTCCGCGGCCATAGGCTATTCGGAAGCCTCCGGCATTCCCTACGGCGAAGCCTTTGTCAAAAACCGCTACATAGGGAGAACCTTTATCGAACCCTCCAATTTTCTGCGGAAACGGGGCGTCTCCTTAAAGTTCAACGTGCTTACCGATTCGGTCAAACGAAAAAGGATCGTCGTCATCGACGATTCCATCGTCCGGGGCAATACAATTCGGCCGCTGGTCGCCTTGCTGAGGAATGCGGGCGCTAGGGAAATCCATGTCCGCGTCTCCAGCCCCCCCGTACGTTTTCCCTGCATGATGGGCGTCGATATGGGGGAGCGGAAGGACCTTATCGCGAATATTCTCCCCCTGGAGGAAATGGCGAAATGGAGCGGCGCCGATTCCCTGGCTTACCTTTCCCTGGAGGCCGCGGGCAGGGCTGTGGGCGACCTGGGCACATACTGCACCGCCTGTTTCTCCGGCGAATATCCCTTCGAGGTGGATTTCTCGGAAGCCAAGGATCGGTTTGAGTTTTAACGGAAGGATGGAACTATGAATCTGCTTGTCGTCGGATCGGGAGCTAGGGAACACGCCATAGCTTGGAAGCTGTCCAGTTCTTCCATCGTCGAGCGGCTCTATTGCGCTCCGGGAAACGCCGGTACCGCCGGTCTCGGAGTCAATCTCAACCTCCGCGCCGACGATATTCCCGGTATTCTCGGAGCCGTGCTCGACTATGACATAGACTTGGTCGTCGTCGGCCCCGAGCTTCCCCTTTCTCTCGGCCTGACGGATCGGCTCAAACAATTGCGACCCGCCAAGCCACCCCTCTGCTTTGGACCGAGCGCCGCGGCGGCGCGCATAGAATCTTCCAAAAGCTACGCCAAATCCTTCATGCGAAGACAGGGGATTCCCACCGCCGACTTCAGGGTGTTCGACGCCCTGGCCCTTTGTCGTCAAGGCGACGGGACTCGCCTCGGGCAAGGGAGTTTTCCTCCCCGAGAGCCCCGGGGAGGCCGGGACTATCCTGGAATCCCTGATGGAGGGAAAAAGCCTGGGCGATGCGGGCAGCGAAGTGGTGATAGAGGAAAGACTGGTGGGGGAGGAACTCTCCCTCCTGGGGTTCTGCGACGGCAGAAATGTTCGGGTCATGCCACCTGCCCAGGATCATAAACGCCTTTTGGAAAACGACGCAGGCCCCAACACGGGCGGCATGGGCGCGATCGCCCTCTCCGGACCCGAAGCCTTAGCCCAGGTTCGGGCCCTGGCTGATCGCTTCCTCCTCGGAGCCTGCAGGGGGCTGGCCGAAGAAGGTGCTCCCTTCGTGGGAACGCTCTATGCCGGCCTCATCATGACCAAGGAGGGCCCCAAGGCCTTGGAATACAACTGCCGTTTCGGGGATCCCGAGACCCAAGCCCTGCTTCCCCTTTTGGAATCGGATTTGGGGGAAGTCATGCTCGCCTGCGTTCAGGGAAGGCTGGACGAATACCCGCTTCGCTGGAAGCAAGGGGCCTGCGCCACGGTGGTCCTGGCCTCGGAGGGCTACGCCCGGGATTCCGGGCCTGACAAACCCAGAGCAGTGGCTGATTACGGCGCCGGGGACGATAGTTATGTTTTCCATGGGGCCACCCGGACCTCCCCTTCGGGCGATATCGAGGCTGTCGGCGGAAGGTTGCTCTCAGTCTCCGCCTGGGCTGATTCCCTGCCGGCCGCCTCGCGGGCGGCCTACGCCCGACTCGCCCTCATCGACCTTCCCAGAAGCAGGTACAGAAGGGATATCGGCAAGGGGAGAAGCATTGCCGCTGGTTTCGCCAGCTCCAGTGCCGCGCCGTCGGGAAGCCCGCCGGGCAAAACTTCCTCCGCCGGCAGCTACGCCGCCGCGGGGGTCGATATCGAAGCGGGGGAAAAGGCCGTGGAACTCATGACCGCGGCGGTTCGCTCGACCTACGGGCCAGCGGTGCTGGCGGGCATCGGCTCCTTCGGCGGCATGTACGATGCCTCGGGCCTTGCGGGAATGGAGGAACCGGTCCTGGTGGCCTCCACCGACGGCGTGGGCACCAAGGTGAAGCTCGCCTCGCGGTTCGGCAGCTTTTCGACCATCGGCATGGATATAGTCAATCACTGCGTGGACGATATCCTCGTACAGGGGGCCAGACCCCTCTTTTTCCTGGACTACATAGCCTCCCCGAAGCTCGACCCTGCCATGGTCGCCGCCGCCGTGGAGGGCATGTCCAAGGCCTGCAGGGAATCGGGCTGCGCTCTGATCGGAGGCGAAACCGCCGAAATGCCCGGGGTATACTTTCCCGGGGAATTCGATCTGGCCGGAGCCATCGTGGGCGTCGTCGAAAAAAGCCGCAGGCTCCCGGCCGAGGATGTCCGGGCCGGCGACCTCCTGGTGGGTTTCGCTTCGAGCGGACTCCATACCAACGGATTCTCCCTGGCCCGCAGCATTTTTTCCGACGAAGATTATCAAAGCTGTTCCGATATCCTGGGCAAACCCCTCCACCGGGCGCTTCTGGAGCCCCATCGCTCCTATCTTCCGCTTCTCTCGCCCGTACTCGAAAAAGAGCCGGGCTTGATAAAGGCGCTGGCTCATATCACCGGCGGCGGTTTCGAAGGCAATGTGCCCAGGATTCTTCCCGGCGGCCTGGACGCCTTGATACACGTCGATACCTGGCCTATGCCCGCCCTTTTCAAGCTTATCATGGAAAAAGGACGGGTCCCGGGAGCTGAGATGTACAGGGTTTTCAACATGGGTATCGGCATGGTCGCCGTGATCGCCCCGGAAAACCTCGGCCGTTTGGTCAGTCTGGTAAACGAGAAGAGTTATCTCATCGGGGAACTAGCCCAGGGAAAAGGCGCCGTCATTCTGGACGGCCTTCCGGATAGGGCGCCAAAAGCCTCCCCAAAGGGGGGCAGCGCTCGATGAACCCCCAAAAGGCCGCTCCGCCCTCGCGCCTGTCCCGAAACCCGAAGCCCCGGGGACTCGCTTCCGGAAAAGCCCGGTTCGTCATTCTCGTATCAGGCAGAGGGAGCAATCTCCAGGCGTTTTTGGACGCCTCCTCCCAAGGGAGTTTGAACGCCGAGGTCGTTTTGGTGGTTTCCTCGGAATCGGAAGCTCCGGCCCTTGAAAGGGCCAGGCAGGCCGCTGTCCCCGCCCGGGCTTTTCCCTATCGCCCCGAACCCGGCCTGGATCGGGCCGCCTCGCGCCGGCTCTACGACGCACGACTCGCCGAGCTTATAGAGCCCTGGAAGCCCGACTACATATTTCTCCTGGGCTGGATGCGCATTCTGAGCAATGCGTTTCTCCGTCGATTTCCCGGCCGGGTTTACAACCTGCACCCGGCCTTGCCCGGCCGCTTTCCCGGCACCCAGTCCATCCAGCGAGCCTGGGAAGCCTGGAGGAGGGGAGAAATCAGCTGCAGCGGAGCTATGGTGCATCTCGTTCCCGACGAAGGGGTCGATACGGGCCCTGTGCTGGAATCGGAGAGTTTGAGCTTCGCGCCCGGCGAGGGGCTGGAAGAGTTTGAAGCGGAAATGCACAGGCTGGAACACCGCCTGGTGCTTCGGGCAGCCGCGAGGCTCTCCGCCCACCTGAACAAGACCGAAACGGATACAAAAGGAGGCTGATACGATGCCGATAGCGATTTTATCTGTCTATGAGAAAACCGGGTTGATCGAATTCGCCCGGGGATTGTCGGGTCTGGGCTGGAGTTTCCTTGCCTCCGGAGGTACTGCCGGGGCGCTTAGGGCCGCCGGCATCGAAGTGGAGGAGGTCGCCGCCTATACCGGCGCCCGGGAAATTCTGGGCGGAAGGGTCAAAACCCTCCATCCGGCCATCCACGCGGGTATACTGGCCAGGTCAAGCGGTTCCGATCTGACCGAGATCGCCGACCTGGGCTACAAGGCGGTGGATATGGTCGTCGTGGATCTCTATCCCTTCGAGAAAACCATCGCCGATCCTGCCAGCACGAGACAGGAGATAATCGAAAAAATCGATATCGGTGGCGTCGCCTTATTGAGGGCCGCCGCTAAGAACCACGAGAGGGTCGCGGTTCTCAGCTCGACCGAACAATACGCAAGCGTGCTTTCCGAACTGAAGCGCTCGGCGAGCTTGTCTGCCGCCACCTTGCGGCATCTCGCCAGGCAGGCTTTCGAGCGTACCTCCTCCTATGACGCGGCCATCGCCGCCTGGTTCGCCGCCGGGGAGGCTGTCGCCGGGGAAAAAACTTCCGGGGGAGTCGCGCCACAAGCCGCCGCCAAGGCTGATGCCGATGAGGGGAGCGCCATGACAGCGATCGAATCCCCTCCCATCCCCGAAATGCTCTCCTTCTCGGGCTGGAAGGTGCAAAACCTCCGTTACGGCGAAAACCCCCATCAGCGGGCCGCGCTCTACTCCGCCAAGCCCGGGGGGGCCCCCATGGCGGGCAGACTTTTGCAGGGCAAAGAGCTCTCGTACAACAACATTCTCGACCTGGACGCCGCCTGGCAGGCGGTGTGTCGTTTCCGAAATCCGGCCGCCGTGGTGGTTAAGCACCTCACCCCCTGTGGAATAGCCGAGGCGCGGGATGGCCTGGGAGCCTCCCTCGCCACGGCCCTTTCCAAGGCCATAGCCTGCGATCCCATCTCGGCCTTCGGCGGTATCATCGCGGTCAACCGGCCCTTCGACGAGGAATGCGTGAAGGCCCTGGGCGAACTCTTCGCCGAATGCATCGCCGCCCCCGGCTTCAGCTCCGAAGCCGAAGCGCTTTTGGCCAAAAAAAAGAATCTCCGGGTCCTCATCCCCGGCGAGGAAAGGCCGAGCTTCGAGATAAGAAGCGTTCTCGGCGGTTTTCTGCGCCAGGACATCGACCTGGGGGATCCTCCGGCCTCGGAGTGGAAGGTCGTTTCCGCCCGGGCTCCGACCGAGGAGGAACTACAGGATCTGGCTTTCGCCTGGAAGGCCTGCATGTCGGTGAAGTCCAACGCGATCGTCTTCGCCAAGGCGGGCGCGACGGTAGGCATCGGGGCCGGCCAGCCCAACCGGGTCGACTCGGTGCGTATAGCCGCCCGTCACGCCGGCGAAAAGGCACGGGGCGCGGTGATGGCTTCCGACGCGTTTTTTCCCTTCCCCGACTCGGTGGAGGAAGCCGCCGCGGCGGGGATCAGAGCGATAGCGCAGCCCGGCGGTTCCATACGGGACAAGGAATCCCTGGCCGCCGCCGATAAGGCAGGTATGGCCATGGTGCTCACCGGCGTCCGCCACTTCAGGCATTGAGCCGGTTTTAAAAGTTGTTGGATTTTTCAAAACCCCCTTGGTTTTGAAAAATCTTCATTTAATTGGGTTATAAATTAGGAGATAAATCAGGATGAACGAGGCACTTTTCGAGCCCGAGACAGCCCTTACCTTCGACGACGTTCTTATCGTCCCCGCCATGAGCGAGGTACTGCCGAGCCAGGTGGACACGAGGACCCATATAGGAGCCGGAATATGGCTCAATATTCCCCTGCTTTCGGCGGCCATGGATACGGTTACCGAGTCCGCCCTGGCCATAGCCCTGGCACGAATGGGCGGCATAGGGGTTATACACCGTAACATGAGTCCCGAGCAGCAGGCCGGCGAGGTGGACAAGGTCAAACGTTCGGAGTCGGGTATGATTCTCGACCCTCTTTGCCTGGAGAAAAACGCCACCCTCTCCGAGGCCAGAAGCCTGATGCAGAAATACAAGATCTCCGGTATTCCCATCACCAACGGGGAGGATAAGAAACTGGTCGGTATCCTCACCAATAGGGATATCCGATTTTGCGGGCCCGAGGACGACAACGCCCCGGTGAGCGCCTTTATGACCAGTAAGGGACTCATCACCGCCCCGGTGGGCACTACCCTGGAGCAGGCCAGAAATATTCTCCAGGAACATAGGATAGAAAAGCTCCCCCTCACCGACGAAAAACGCAGGCTCAAGGGACTCATCACCGTCAAGGACATAGCCAAGAAAGCGGATTATCCCAACGCCGCCGTCGACTCCAAGGGCAGGCTCCTGGTGGCGGCGGCGGTCGGTGTCGGTTCCGACCTGGAACAGCGGCTGAGCCTTCTGGGCGCCAGAAACGTGGATGTCCTGGTGATCGACACGGCCCACGGCCACTCGAAAGGGGTGATCGAAGCTATCAGGCGCATCAAGGCCGTCTCTCCTTCGATGCCGGTCATCGCGGGCAACGTGGTGACCCCGGAAGGGGTGGAGGCCCTTGCCAAGGCCGGCGCCGACGCCGTCAAGATCGGCGTCGGCGCCGGCTCCATCTGCACTACCCGGATAATCTCCGGGGCCGGCATGCCGCAACTCTCGGCCATTTATCACTGCGCCAAGGCCGCCGCGGGCTTCGGCATACCCGCCATCGCCGACGGCGGCATAAAGTTCTCGGGCGACATGGTCAAGTCCATAGCCGCGGGAGCCCATGCCATAATGCTTGGAAGCCTCTTGGCCGGCCTGGAGGAATCCCCCGGAGAACTCGTCCTCTACAACGGCAGGCAGTACAAGACCTATCGGGGCATGGGCTCATTGGCGGCGCTCCAGGGTTGGGGAAAGGACCGCTACGCATCGAGCACAGGCACCTTGGGCGCCACATCGGGGGCCGTATCGGACAAGCTCGTCCCCGAGGGCGTGGAAGGCATGGTGCCTTACAAAGGCAGGCTCGCCGACTTCGTGTACCAGCTCATCGGGGGCCTGCGATCGGGCTGCGGCTATGCCGGAGCCTCCTCGCTGGAGGACCTGCGCAGCAAGACCCGTTTCGTCAGGATCACCAACGCCGGCCTGATAGAAAGTCACGCCCACAACATAACGATCACCAGAGAAGCTCCGAACTATCAGCGGGGAGAATAGACTCCGGCGCCGGCCGACACTGTATCCGTCTCTAAAATCGCCGTCTCGCACAGGATAATTCTTTTCTAAAATGGATATTCGTTCAGACCGGCTGTATATTTCCGATAAACTAAAGTAGGGATTTTTCACCAGCAAGGAGTCTTCATGTTCGATTTCATTATCTTAGGCGGACCCATCCTTTGGGTCATCATGGCCCTTTCGGTGGTCGCCTGCGCTATAATCATCGAGCGTTTTCTTTATCTCCGCCGCATCTCCGGCGACGAGAATAAGCTGTTCGTGCGCATCAAGGCGAGTCTTTTGGAGGGGCACTACAACGAGGCTCTGTCTATCTGCGATCAGAATCTCTCGCCCTTTTCCACGCTCTTGAAGATCGGTATCGAAAACCGCCATCAAAGCGAAGACGTTCAGCGGGATATATTGAAAGACGCGGCGGCCCTGGAGGCCCCGGCCCTCGAAAAGGGCCTGTCGGCCCTGGGGACGATCAGCACGATTTCGCCCCTCTTGGGTTTGCTCGGTACCGTCACGGGTACCATGAGCGCCTTCGGCGTGCTGGGCAAGTTCGGCGCGGTGAGCGATCCCGCCGCCCTGGCCAGTGGGGTGTCCGAGGCTCTTATCACCACCGTGGGCGGCCTGGTGGTGGCTGTTCCCGTGGTGATTTTCTATAATTACTTCGTCAGCAGGGTGAACGGCATCCTCACCGTATTGGAGAGCAGGGTGAACACCCTCGTGGTGCTCATCAACGCGAGAAACGGTATCACCGAGAAGAGCGGCTCGGAGGGCCTATGAATTCGCGCCGGCTGGCCAAGAAAACGGGCATAGACATGACGCCGCTCATCGACGTCATTCTGCAGCTCATCATTTTCTTTATGATCACCACGACCTTCAGAGCCGCTCCGGGTATAAGTCTGGACCTGCCCGGGTCCCGGACCGCCCAGTCGGTTTCCTCCACCGCCCTGAGCGTCGTCGTCATGTCCGAGAACGAGATTTATGTGGACAAAACCAGAACCAGCCTGGCGGGCTTGCCCAGTACCTTGAAGCAGCGGGTGGCCGGCTCGGATTCGGGCAGTCTGCGGGCGGTCCTGGAGGGGAGGGCGAGCGCCTCGTACCAGTTGATCATTTCGGTGCTGGACGCCTTCAGAATGAACGGCATAGAGAACGTAGGCCTCATAACCCGCAAGGAAAAGGCGGTTCGATGAATCCGACCACAAGCTATGCCGAAAAGCAGGAGAGAAAGAGAAAACTCACTTCCATCGGCATAACCGCCGGGCTTTATCTGCTCGCCTTCGCCCTGGGGCTCGTCCTGGAAATTCTCAATCCCCGGGAAGAAGATTATTCCAACATGACGGTGATGATCACAATGCCGGGACCGACAACCAACGAAGTCGGCCTTGGCTCCTTCAAGCCGTCGGAGGAAGGGGAAAAAGCCGAGAAGGTCGAGCCCTCGGCACCGAAGAAGACCGAGACGGTATTGGAAAAGGCCGAGGCGCCTAAGGTGGAAAGCCCCAAGAAGCCGGTGGAGGAGGCGACGCCCAGTCCTTCTAAGGCTGTCGCGCCAGCGGCGCCGCCGCCGGAGCCCGCGCCCAAGCTTAAGGACACCGTCGCCGTGGCGGCGGCGCCGACCCAGCCTTCGCCCGGCGCTCCCTCGGCGATACAGCCCGCCCAAGCCGCCTCGATACCGGAGTCCACCGTCAAGGAAACGCCGCCGGCCGAGCCCTGGGTGCCCGGCCAGAGGGAGCAGGGTTCCCATATAAGCCAGACCTCCACCATGCTCTACGTGCCCGGCAAGGGGCTCGTGCCCTATTCGGGCGATACGGTCACCATCCGGAAGTCGGAAAAAGGAAGCTCCTCCGATACGACCCTCGGCGGTTCCCAGGGGACGGTGGGGCAGAATATCTACCAGCCCGTCTACTCGAGCCTG
>LVBN01000030.1 GCA_001603165.1 Spirochaetales bacterium Spiro_12 | reverse complement strand
CCGGTGAGGAGGGGAATCCCGGTTTCGGCGAGGAAGGGCAGGAGCGGTTCTTCCGGCGGATTGCGGGAGTACCATTGGCGGAAGTCGTCCAGGGGGCGGCGCAGGCTGTTCTCGCTGAAAACGATCAGGTCGAGGTCGGGCGGGGCGGCTCCAAAGGAGTCTTCGGCCAGCGCTTTTTTCGTCAGTTCCACATTGGACCTGAGGGCCGCCGCTTCCCCCGCCACCCAAGGATCGGTGTTCTGCTGCACCAGCAGGGCCTTGAATTCGCTTTTTACCGGTATGGTTCTTTGCATTGAATACAGGCCGTATGCCAGGCAGAGGGACAAAAGAACAAGGAAGAATGCGCCGCGCCGTAGTTTTTCCGCCCCGAACCCCGGATTTTCGCTCCATTCCGCAACGATGGCCGAGGAAAGGGCGAGGAGAAAGGAAAGACCGTATACGCCGGTTATATCCGCGATCTGCAGCAACAGGGGCAGGGAACTGAGAGAGTAGGGGATCAGCCCCCAGGGATAACCCAGGAAGCCTATGGACTTGAAATATTCCAGGACGGTCCATCCCAGGGCGAAGACAAAGGGTCGGTACGCTCTATTTTTACCCGACAGGAGAAACTGCGCGTAGGTTGCGGCGACGGCGTAAATGGCCGCATAGGCTATGGTGGTGGAGCCGAGGGTCCAAAAAGCGAAGCCCCGGTAGAAATAAAGCCAGTAGGAACTTAAGGAGTGGTGCAGGCCCCCGTAAATGGCTCCCAGAAGCGCCGCCCGTCCCGGCTTCTCGCAGGATTTGAGGACGATATACAGGGGCGCCAGCGCGCAGAAGCCCAAAGGCCAGGCGCCCTGCAAAAAGAGTTCATTCGGGAGGGCCAGGGCGCCGAGAAGGGCCGAGGCCAGCGAAAGCGCTATCGGAAGAACCATTGTAACCTCAAGGCGGCATTATGGCAGAGAAGCCCCCGGGCGAACAGTATTGACCTCCCGGAGCGCCGGTTATAAAGTCCAATGCATGAAAGCCGTATTCGCCGGTACCTTCGATCCCCCTACCTGGGGGCATGTGGATATTATACGCCGGGCTTCTCCCATCTTCCAGGAGCTCCGCGTGGTGGTTGGCCTTAATCTTCTCAAGAAAACCCTCTTCAGCCTTGAAGAGCGTATGCAGATGCTTCAACGGCTGCTGGTGGATGAGCTGGCGTCCAACGTGGTCCTGGATTCCTGGGAAGGCCTGATATCGGAATACGCCAAGAAAAACGGCTGCGGCGTGCTTTTGCGGAGCGTGAGGAGCATGGCCGACGTGCCCTACGAGCAGATGATGGCGGCGATGAACAGCCGTTTGGGCAATCCCCTGGAGACGATGATCATGTTCTCCAGTCCGGAGCTTTCGGACATAAGTTCCAGCGCGGTGCGGGAGCTGGTCGTTTCCTGGAAGCGGCTGCCCCATGGCATAGTGCCCCCCTTGGTGGAAAAAGAGCTCGAAAAGCGCTATGGACCTCTTTTACAAGATTGAATTATGGGATATTGTAGCCTGCGATTTCAGGGTTTCCGCCCGAAGGGGAACTCTTGACAAAATATTTGATTTTGTATATCGTCGCCAGTTGTTCTGGCTGTGAAACTTAGCGAGAATGAGGTTATATCATGGCTGTACCTAAATTTAGAACTTCTAAAGCGAGGACGCGCAGACGCCGTGCCGTTAACATGAAGCTTAGCGCTCCAACGATCGTGCAGTGCGGCAACTGCGGAAATCCAGTCCTTCTCCACCGAGTCTGCTCAAAATGCGGTTTCTACCGGGGCAGGCAGGTATTCACTCCAGAATCGAAATAAGGAGACCATAGATGGACGAGCTCTTCGAGAAAGTGAAGAAGATCATCGCCGACAAGCTTGAGGTCGAGGACAGCAAGATTACGCTGGACGCCTCCTTCAGGCAGGACCTCGGCGCCGATTCCCTGGACACCTACGAACTTGTGTATGGTATCGAAGAGGAACTGGGCATCCAGATCCCCGACGAGAAGGCGAACGAGTTCGAGACCGTCAGGGACGCCTACGAATTCATCAAAACCCAGGTAAAATAAGGTTCTTTAAAAGGGGTGCTGAGGATTTGTCCAACAAGTTCCAGAAAATGGAATCGGAAGGTTATTCTCAGCGCCTCGAAATCCTCCTTCGTTTTCAAAAATCGCTAAACCTAAACTTCTCGGCATTGGAACTCCTGGATACAGCCTTGACCCATCGTTCGTACATCAACGAAGCGGGCCGGGGCGAACGGGCTGCGCATAACGAAAGACTGGAATTTTTGGGCGACGCCGTTCTGGGCCAGGCGGTGGCGGCGATACTCTACGAGCGTATGCCCGATGGTTCCGAGGGCGATCTGGCCCGGATAAAAAGCCAGGTTGTCTCGGAACAGTCATTGGCATCGGTGGCCCTTTCCGTGGGTATTTCCGAAGCCCTGCGGATGGGCCGGGGTGAGGAGCTCTCCGGTGGCAGGTCCAAGAAGGCAATGCTCGCCGATGCCCTGGAAGCCGTTATCGGAGCCTTGTATGTCGATCAAGGCTCGGAAAAGGCCCGGGCGTTGGTGGAAAACCTGTTGGGACCGAGGATCGAAGGGTCCATCGGCGCGCCCAGCAAGGATTATAAGACAATCATCCAGGAATATGCCCAGAAGTACCTGAAAACCCTGCCGGTATACAGTCTCGGAAAGGCCGAAGGCCCGGAGCACGAGCGGCTTTTTTGGGTCAATTGCAGCCTCGAGGGCAAAAGCTATGGTCCTTTCCCCGGGAAGACGAAGAAACAGGCCGAGCAGAAGGCGGCGGAAAGGGTTTTTTCCATCCTGGAGGCTTCTTCTCCCGAAGCGGCCGGCCGTCTGCGTTCCATAGCCGGACCCGCCCCGGCCCAGATTCTCCCCTAATCTTCGATACCGTACTTTCCTTTTATTCCGCCGGCAATCCTCAGAAGTGTTTCCCGCTCGTTTTGCGCCGGGTCGTCCAAAACCGTTTCAAGAAGTTCCGCTAGTATTTTGCCCATGACCGGCCCCCGGGGTATTCCTGCTTCGGCCAGGTCGTTCCCATTTATCTTCAAATCCTTTAGCCCCAGCGCCGAATCTTGGGCCAGAAGCTTTTCGATTCTGCGCCGGAGCGGGTCGAGGTTCCTCGGATCGGGGGCTGTCCTTTTTGTTCCCGCCGTATCGGCGCAGCGGAGCATGAAAAGCGATTCAAGGTTTTCCCTGCCCACGGATGCCACGAACCGGCGCAGGGCCGCATCGCTCCATTCGTCGCTGTAGTTGAACATATGGTGTCCGATCAGATGGGCCACCTCGTCTATGAGATCGTTGGGGTACTTGAGCCGTTTCATCGCCCTGGAAGCCATCGATGCCGAGATCGTTTCGTGCCGGTGAAAATGCCTTTCCCCTTCCTCGGTCTCGACCATGGCTTCGGGTTTGCCCACATCGTGGAAAAGGGCCGCCAGGCGGATGGCCAGGATTTTGGGCGCCGCATCCACGCTGTAATAGAGATGATCCAGCACGTCGAAGCTGTGGTCTCCCTTTTGACGGCAGCCCCGGCCTGCCGATAATTCGGGCAACAGCAGTTTCAGAAGGCCGGTCCGCTCCAAAAGGGAGAGGCCCCAGGAGGGACGGTCGCTTAAAAGGATTTTTCCAAGCTCGTCCCTGAGCCGCTCCATGGATACTTTTTTAAAGGTTTCGATCGTCCGGGGTATGCAGTCGAAGGTCGCTTCCTCGATGGAGAAACCGAGCTGGGCGGCGAAACGCACCGCCCTCATGGGGCGCAGTCCATCTTCGGAGAAGCGTTCGTAGGGATCTCCGACGCTCCGAATGAGTTTCCTGGCGATATCGCCCCGCCCGTCGAAAGGGTCGATGAAATCTCCGTTCAAAGGGTCGAAGGCCATGGCGTTCATGGTGAAGTCGCGCCTGGCAAGGTCTGACTCGATGTCGCCCAGATATTCCACGCTCTCGGGTCTTCTGCCGTCCTTGTAGGATCTCTCGGCCCTGAAGGTGGTCATCTCTATGGACATGCCCGGAACGAGGATAGTTACGGTGCCGTGTTTGATCCCGGTGGGAACGACCCTGGGGAAGAGCCGGAGTATCTCCTCGGGGCTGGCATCGCTGGCCATGTCTATATCCGAATCGGCATCGCGGCCGAGAAGGTGATCCCGCAGGCTTCCCCCTACGACAAAGGCTTTGCGTCCATTATGCGCCAATCTGCGCGCTATATCCTTCACCGCCCCTGGGCAGCGGTATGGAATTATGTTCATCCGGAAATCCTCTTTATGTCGCCCGCGCTAAAGCTCGGGATGTCCCTTTTTGGGGAAAATCCCGATCCTTAAGTGTACACTTCCCGAACTCCCACTGTCCACGAGAAACCCCGGGCTCGGGCTTGTTGACAAGCCCGAGCCCGGGCGGCGATCCTAAAAGACAATGAACGCTCTCATCATAACCGGCGGGGAGTCGCCTCCGGCGAAGTTTCTTTCTGCCCTCGCCCTTTCCGCTGATTTGGTCCTAGCCGCGGATTCCGGCTTCGACACGGCCCTCGCCGCGGGCATCGATCCCGGACTCGTGGTCGGCGATTTCGACAGCCTTTCCGACCGGGGCCTTCTTTACGGGCTTCCGGCCGCCAGGGTCCTGGGGTATTCCCGGGACAAGGACGAGACGGATACGGAAATCGCCATCCGTGAGGCCAGGAAAAGAGGAGCGACCGCCCTGGCCATCGCCGGCGGCGGAGGAGGGCGTCTCGATCATCTGGTGGCCATTCTGCGGCTCTTCGAGCGCGGCGATCCTCCCCGGGAATGGCATACCCAAAGGGAGTCCTCCTTTTTTCTGGCGGCGGGCGCGATGGCCGGATTTTCTGCGGCCGCCGGTTCCCTGGTATCGGTTTTCCCCCTGGGCGGCGAAATCTGCGAGGGAATGGAATCCCGGGGGCTGCGATGGCCGCTGGAAGGCCTGGTGTGGAAACGGGGGGATTTCGGCGTCAGCAATAGAAGCCTGGGCCCGACTTTTGAACTGCGGGCGGGATCAACGCCCCTTCTGGTGATGCTGCCCCTGGGCGGCGAACTCCTTGCGTAGCAGCTTCAGGGTTTCCAGGGGATTCTGCACCAGCACTTTTTTGCCCCCGATGAGTTCGGCGATTCCTATTTCATTCTGATATCTAGGGATGATATGCAGATGGAGGTGCTCTATGCTGCCGCCCGCCGCCAGTCCTTGGTTGTAACCGATATTGTAGCCCGCCGGCTTATAGACCCGGTCCAGGCTGTCGAGGCATCGTTTGGTCAGATCGTCCATCGCCGAAGCTTCCTCGGCGCTCAGGCTCCGTATGTCCGTCAAATGCCTCCTCGGCATCAGCAAAAGGTGTCCGGGGTTATAGGGGTAGAGGTTGAGCGATACTATAACATGTTCATTTTCGTATACAATCAGTCTGTCCACTTCCTCGGAACCCTCGGCGATGGCGCAAAAAATGCAGTTTTGCGGCTTTTCAGCCTTCAGGTAGCCTAGTTTGTTAAAATTGAAAAAGTACTCCATTCCAGACTCCTTGATTTTACGCTTCCAAATGATAGGATATACTATCATGAATTCGGATCAAGCAGGGGCGAGTCCTTCCGGGCAGTCCGGGGGGTGGAAAAAATCCAGGTTCCTCATTTCCGGTCTTGCGTTCGCCTCGTTCTTCGGTATCGCGCTCAGCGCCCTTGCCCTGGCCTCCGCCGCCCTGTTCGAGGCCCCGCAGAGCCTCAAACGGCTGCTCTCGTTCTGCCTTGGCGGCGCATCGGTCAGCTTGTTTTTCTTTCTTTCGGCATCTTTCTTTAGCGATATCCTCAGTGTTTTTTTCAAACTCGAAAAAATCAAGCCTCTTCGCCTGCTGGGACGGCTTTTTCTCTGCATTCTTGGGCTCGTCCCGCTTGGATTGTTCTGGGCTGCGCTCCGTATTATGCGAGGCTTTCGGGCATAGAAAATCGCCTTCGCCTTGACCCCTTCGTCGGGCGGGAGCTATACTCGCCCGTCGTCCCGATTCCTTTTTCTGCAATCTAGCGCAAGGAGAATACCCATGAGCACGAGAGTACGATACGCTCCCTCGCCGACGGGAAACCAACATATCGGAGGGGTGAGAACGGCCCTTATCAACTATCTTTTCGCCCGCTCCGTCGGCGGATCGTTCATACTCAGGCTCGAAGATACGGACCGGAGCAGGTACGCCGAGGAGTATGTGAAAAACCTCTACGATACCTTCCGCTGGCTGGGCTTCTATTGGGACGAGGGGCCGGATATGGGCGGCCCGGTCGGGCCCTATGTCCAGTCCGAACGCTTCGACCTGTATCGGGACTACGCGGAACAGCTGGTAGCGATGGACAGGGCGTATTATTGTTTTTGCGACGCCGATCGGCTTGAGCGGCTCAGGGAAGAGCAGTCCAAGGCCAAGGCCGAGTCCTTCGGCTACGATCGACATTGCCGAACCTTGAGCGCCGACGAGGTGGAGGATAATCTGGCGGCGGGCAAGAGCCGGGTCATACGGCTCAAAATCCCTCTGGACGGAACGACGGTATTCCATGACAGGCTCCTGGGCAGGATCGAATGGAAAAATTCCGACATCAGTCCCGACCCGGTACTCTTGAAATCCGACGGCTTTCCCACCTATCACCTGGCCAACGTGGTGGACGACCACCTCATGGAAATAACCCACGTCATGCGGGCCCAGGAGTGGATACCCTCCGCGCCCCTGCATAAGATATTGTACGACGCCTTCGGCTGGGAGCAGCCCGAACTCTGCCATCTGCCCATGGTTCTGGGGCAGGACGGGCACAAGCTCTCCAAACGTCATGGAGCCACCGCCGTCAACGAGTTCAGAAAGGCGGGGTACCTTCCCGAGGCTTTGATCAATTACATCGCCCATCTGGGCTGCTCCTTCCAGGAAGGGAGGGACCTGTACAGTCTCGGCGAGATGGAAAGCCTGTTCAAGATCGAAAAGTTAAACAAGGCGCCGGCGGTTTTCGATTACCAAAAACTCGAGTGGTTCAACGGACAATACATACGTCTCAAGTCCGACGCCGAACTTGCCGCCCTGGTCAAACCCTATCTTGTCGAGGCCGGACTGCGGGCGGAGAACGACGGCGCCGCCGACGCCCTGGATGTAAAAGCCATGCCTCTGGTAAAAGAAAGAATGAAGTTCCTCTCCGAGGCGGCCTCGCTCATGGGCTATCTGTACCGGAAGCCCGAGTTGCCGGCGGCGGCGGAGTTTATCCCCAAGAAGCTCGATACGGCGACTACGCTCCGCATGCTCCGGGAGGATCTCGCCCTTTTGGAGCTCGTCGATCTGGAACGTCTGGAGGAGGCCGAGGAGGCCTTTAGGGCGAGGGCGGGCCAGATCCCGGCCAAACTGGGCGATCTTCTGATGCCCCTCAGGGTGGCGGTGACCGGATCGAGGGTGAGCCCCCCGCTCTTTGAATCCATGCGTTTGCTCGGAGTCGCCGAGACCGGGGAGAGAATTCGGGCGGCTATCGTTCACCTAGAGAAAAGCGAGGCGTAAAACGGTGCGGCGCATTGCCTTCGACAACGAAAAATATCTTTTGGAGCAGTCAACCCTCATCCGCGATCGGGCCGAAAAGACGGACAAGCTGTATCTCGAGTTCGGAGGCAAACTCCTCTGGGACTGGCACGCGGCCAGGGTTCTTCCCGGGTACGATCCCAACGTCAAAATACGCCTTCTTGCCATGCTCAAGGACAAGGCCGAAGTCATTCTCTGCATTTACGCGGGAGATATCGAACGCAGGCGCATTAGGGGCGATTTCGGAATAACCTACGATGCCAGCGCCTTGCAGATATTCGACCAGTTGGGCGACTGGGGAGTCTCGGTGGCGGGGGTGGTTATCACCCGCTACGAGGACCAGAACGCGGCCAATCAATTCGGGACCCTTTTGGAGCGCCGGGGGGTGAGGGTGTTCCGCCACAGGCCTACCAGGGGGTATCCATCGGACGTGGAACGCATCGTCAGCCCCGAGGGTTACGGGGCGAATGAATATATTCCCACATCGAAGCCCATCGTGGTAGTCACGGGCCCCGGCCCGGGTTCGGGAAAGCTCGCCACGGCGCTTTCCCTGGTCTATGCCGACTATTGCGCGGGGAGAAAGGCGGACTACGCCAAGTTCGAAACCTTTCCCGTCTGGAATCTGCCGCTCAAACATCCGGTGAATATCGCCTACGAAGCGGCCACCGTCGACCTGGGGGATTTCAACTGCGTCGACCCCTTCCATCTGGAAGCCCGGGGCGAGACGGCCATCAACTACAATAGGGATGTGGAAGTTTTTCCCGTCCTCAGAAGGATTCTCGACAAAATTTCCGGCGGCGATGTGGGCTACGTCTCGCCCACCGAAATGGGGGTGAACAGGATCGCCTCGGGCATCATCGACGACGCGGAGGTACGCCGGGCGGCCTGCCAGGAGATTCTTCGCCGTTATTTCCGGCATTCCTGCGAATACGCCCTGGGTTTGAGCGAAAAAGCGGCTATTCAACGCATACAGGTCATAATGGACGAACTCGAAATAAGGCCCGAGGACAGGGCGGTGGTGCTGCCGGCCCGGGCCGCGGCCGAGAAAGCCCTCAAGGAAGGGAAGGGCAATGAAGGCGTTTGCGTGGGAGCCGCCCTCGAGCTGCCCGATGGTACGATCATCACCGGCAAGAATTCACCAGTCCTTCACGCGGCCAGCGCCGTCGTGCTGAACGCGGCCAAGAAACTGGCGGGTATCCCTAAGAAAATTCATCTTCTGCCCCCTATAGTCACCGCCAGCATCGCCGGTATGAAGCGGGATGTGCTGGGGCGCAAATCCCTTTCCTTGAGTCTCGACGAAACGCTGATCGCCCTTTCGGTCGGCGCCGCCATGAATCCCTCCGCCCAGGCTGGGATGGAAGCCCTCAAATCCCTGGCGGGCTGCGAGCTTCATCTGACCCATATCCCTTCCGCGGGGGACGAAGGGGGCTTGAGGAGGCTGGGACTCAACGCGACCAGCGACCCTTTCTTCGCCAGTAACAACCTTTTCAGCTCTTGAAAAGGGGGCGTGAAAGCCCCTCGCCTCAGGCAGGTTTCGAAACTCGACGGTATTGACCAGACGGTTTTTTATGGGCATAGTAGCTTCACCGCGCCCCTGAAGCGCGGCAAGGAGCCATTCATGAGCGAGTCGACAGAAAAGACCGCAGTCTATCTCGATTTTATCCGCGAAGCTGTCGCCAAAGACATTGCCGAGGGAAGGACTCGGGAGGTCCGCACTCGCTTCCCGCCCGAACCCAACGGCTGGCTTCATATCGGCCATGCCAAGGCTATTTATGTGGATTTCGGCGTGGCCGAAAGCTTTGCCGGTCGCTGCAATCTCCGTTTCGACGATACCAATCCCGAAAAAGAGGACTCCTCCTATGTCGATGCCATAAAGCGGGATGTCCGCTGGCTGGGCTACGACTGGGAAGACCGGGAATACTACGCTTCGGATTATTACGAAAAACTCTACGAGCTGGCCCGGCTGTTGATCCGCAAAGGACTGGCCTATGTGGACGACCTGGATGAGGAGCAGATAAAGGAATATCGGGGCACGAATGTCCCGGACAAGAACAATATCACCTATACTCCTCCCGGCAGGAATAGCCCATACCGCGACCGCGGCGTCGAGGAAAACCTCGATCTTTTCGCCCGTATGAGGGCGGGGCAGTATCCCGACGGTTCCAGGACCTTAAGGGCCAAGATCGATATGGCCCATCCCAACCTCCTGATGCGCGATCCCGTGATGTACCGCATCAGAAGGGAGCCCCACTATAGGACGGGCACAATCTGGTGCATCTATCCGATGTACGATTTCCAGCATCCGCTCTCGGACGCCATCGAGGGGATCACCCACTCGCTCTGCTCCCTGGAATATGAAATCCATCGCCCCCTCTACGATTGGTTTATCGAACACTGCGAGGTTTTTCCCTCAAGGCAGATAGAGTTCGCCCGGCTCAACCTGACTCACACTGTCCTTTCCAAGCGCTGGCTCATCCGCCTGGTGCAAGAGAAAAAGGTGTCGGGCTGGGACGACCCGCGCATGCCCACCCTGGCGGGCTTGCGGCGCAGGGGCTACACGCCCGAGGCCATCAGGGATTTCCTCGGAAGGATCGGCATAGCCAAGACGGATTCCATGGTCGATATACAGCTTTTGGAGCACTGTCTCAGGGAGGACCTCAACAAGCGGGCTGCCCGCTATATGGCGGTTCTGCGCCCCCTGGAGCTGGTCATCGATAACTGGCCCGAGGGCAGGGTAGAGATGCTCGAGGCGGTCAACAACCCCGAGGATCCCCACCATGGCAAGCGTTTGATCCCCTTCTCCGGGAAGCTCTGGATCGAAAGGGAGGACTTCCAGGAAGTCCCTCCGCCCAAGTATTTCAGGCTGTTCCCCGGCAATCAGGTACGGCTTCGTTACGCCTATATCGTAACCTGCACCGGTTTCGACAAGGATCCGGCCACAGGGGAGATACTGAGGGTCCATTGCAGCTACGATCCCGAGACCAGGGGGGGGGACGCGCCGGACAACAGGAAGGTCAAGGGTACGATCCATTGGGTTTCGGCCGACCAAGCCTGCAGCCTGGAAGCCCGTCTCTACGAGCATCTTTTCGAATCCGAGCGGCCTATGGATATCCCCGAAGGCGGTTCTTTCCTCGACAATCTTTCGGATAAATCCCTGGAACGCTTACGGGGCGCGAAGGGTGAGCCGGCCCTGGCCGCGCTTGAACCTGGCACTTCCGTGCAGTTCGAGCGCCTGGGTTATTTTTGCGTGGATACCGATTCGAAACCGGGGGCCCTGATCTTCAACCGATCGGTCTCCTTGCGGGACAGCTGGGCAAAAATCGCCAAGAAGAGTATGTAGAAGGGGAAAACCGGACTTTTTTATTCTCGAAGCAAGCCGGCCTTAGACCGGTGAAGTATAGATACATACAGAAGGAGGAGACATGAAATCGCGTGGAACGATGATCGTACTCGCAGTCATGATCGTCGCAGCGTTCGCGCTGACATCCTGCGGCGGGGGAAAGGCGACGGAGATCAAGATCGGCGGCATATCGCCGCTCACCGGTGAAGCGGCCACCTTCGGCCAGTCCACCAAGAACGGCATGGAACTCGCCGTCGAGGAGTGGAACGCCGCCGGCGGCGTGCTGGGCAAGCAGGTCAAACTTATCGTCGAGGACGACAAGGGCGATCCCGCGGAAGGCGCAGCCGTATTCAGCAAGCTCATCGAGCAGGACAAGGTAGTCGCCATCGTGGGCGGCATCACCTCCAGGGTGGCCCTGGCCGGCGCTCCCATAGCGCAGGCAGCCAAGGTCCCCATGGTAACCCCCACAGCCACCAACGAAAAAGTGACCCAGGTGGGTGATTATATCTTCAGAAGTTGTTTCATCGATCCCTTCCAGGGCTCGGTGATGGCGAAATTCGCCGTTCAGGACCTGGGAATTCTCAACGCCGGGGTCATCTTCGACCTGGGCAACGATTACTCCAAGGGTCTGGCCGAGACCTTCAGCGCCTCCCTTACTTCCCTGGGCGGGCAGGTGCTGGCCAGCGAGGGTTATCCCTCCGGCGCCACGGACTTCAAAGCCCAGCTCACCAAGATCGTGCAGGCTAAACCCGAAGCGGTGTATATCCCCGCCTATTACAACGATGTGGGGCTCATCGCCAAGCAGATCAGGGAACTCGGCTACGAGGGCAAGCTCCTCGGCTGCGACGGCTGGGATTCCTCCGAGTTGGTCAATATCGGCGGTACTGCGGTTGACGGCGGTTTCTTCACCAACCACTATTCCAAGGACGATACCAGGCCCGTGGTCCAGGATATCGTGCGCAAGTACAGCGCCAAATACGGCGCTCCTCCCGACGCCCTCGCCGTTCTGGCCTACGATGGCATGAATATTCTTTTGGACGCCGTCAAGCGGGCGGGCAAGACCAACAACGAAGCCATCCGCGACGCGCTCAAGACCACCGATCTGGCCTGCGTGGGCGGACAAATTCGCTACGACGAGAACAGAAATCCGGTGAAGTCCGTGGTCATCATCGAAATGAAGGACGGGCAGCAGGTATACAGGACCACCGTCGAGCCTTAAGTCAAGGACTGATTCGGTTTTTTGAGGTTTTTTAAACGAAGCAGGGCTGTCCGGATCGTCGGACAGCCCTGCTTCGTTTCAGCCCCCTCGCCCCGCCGGGCTCCAGCGGTATATACTCCCTTTAATCGGCCGGGCGGAAGCTCACACTCCGCTGACCTATCCCCCGGTACTTTAGGACCTTCCGCCAACCGGAAGCAACGCAGAGGAGCAAGCATAATGGCAGCACAGAATCTCGAAACCCAGGAGTCACTCAGCATGGAAAAAATCGTCTCGCTGGCCAAGCGAAGGGGATTTGTCTTTCAGTCTTCGGAAATCTACGGAGGCCAGGCAGGGGCCTGGGACTACGGACCTATGGGAATCGAGCTCAAAAACCGCATAGCGAGGTTTTGGTGGAAGGAAATGACCCAGCTCCACGACGACATAGTGGGCCTGGACGCGGCTATCCTCATGCATCCCAGGGTCTGGGAAGCCTCGGGGCACGTGGAGAACTTCACCGACCCCCTGGTGGATTGCAAGAAATGCAAAACCCGCTTCCGGGCCGACCAGATCGACCAGGACAAGTTGGCGCGAAAAGAATGCCCCGACTGCGGAGGAGAACTCACCGATACCCGCAAGTTCAACCTCATGTTCAAGACCAACATAGGTCCCGTGGACGACGGGACCGGGCTCATATACCTGCGCCCCGAAACCGCCCAGGGCATCTACGTCAACTACAAGAACATCGTCCAATCCAACCGAATGAAGATACCCTTCGGGATCGCCCAGGTGGGCAAGGCCTTCCGCAACGAAATCGTCACCAAGAACTTTATTTTCCGTACCTGCGAGTTTGAGCAGATGGAAATGCAGTACTTCGTAAAGCCCGGGGAGGACGACAAGTTCTTCGATTACTGGAGAGAACAGCGCTGGGCGTACTACGAAAAGCTGGGCGTTCGGATGGATAAACTGCGCTGGCACCGCCACGGCAAGGACGAGCTGGCCCACTACGCCAAGGACGCCTACGACATCGAGTACGAATTCCCCATGGGCTTCAAGGAACTTGAGGGGGTGCACAACCGCACCGATTACGATCTCACCCGGCATCAGGAATTCTCGGGCAAGGACATGCAGTACATCGACCAGGACAACGGGAACGCCCGCTATATTCCCTACATCATCGAAACCAGCGCGGGCCTTACCAGGCAGCTCCTGGCTGTCCTCTGCGACGCCTACGAGGACCAAAAGGTGGCCGACAAGGGGAACGACGACGACTGGCGCACCGTCCTCCACTTCCACCCCCTCCTGGCGCCGGTCACCGTGGCGGTCCTGCCTCTCATGAAGAAGGACGGCCTTGCCGAGCTGGCCAGGGATATCAGGGCGGAGCTTAAAGAGGACTATTCCACCGATTATGATCAGTCAGGAGCCATCGGCAGGCGCTACCGCCGCCAGGACGAGATCGGCACTCCCTACTGTGTCACCATCGACTATCAGTCCAAGGAAGACGGTACCGTCACCGTCCGGGACAGGGACAGCATGCTTCAGGACAGGGTTCCCAGGGCATCGCTCCAGGAGTATCTGCGCGGCAAGATCAAGTCGTACAAGAGGGTTTAGACGATGAGCGAGGATGCGAAAGTTCTGGCCGAAGCGGCTGCCCTGAGCGCCCAGGGCAGGGCCTTCGCCCTGGTGAGCATCCTCTCCAGCTCGGGCTCCACTCCCCGGACGAGGGCCAGACTCCTCGTCCGGGCCGACGGCAGCAGCCTCGGTACGATCGGCGGGGGTAGCCTCGAAACCAGGGTCATCGCCGAGGCCCTGGCCTGCATCGCCGAGTCGAAACCTAAAATGCTCCGCTACGAACTCGTGGAAACCCAGAACAAGGAGTCCCCCCTCATGCATTGCGGCGGGACTCAGGAATTGTATATCGATGTCATCCCCGCGCGCCGGAGAATACTGATCGTCGGAGCCGGCCATGTCGGTCTCGCCCTGGCGCGATTGGCGGACTACTTGGGTTTTTCCATCGAAATCGCCGACGACAGGGAAGAAGCGCCACGCCGGGAGGGCTTTCCCGGGACTGCGGTTGTTCATGTGGATCAGGATCTGGGGACTATGCTTTCCAATCTCCCCGCCGACCCGAATCGTGCTATCGTCATCGCCACGCACTCCAGGGACGCCGAAGCGCTTCGGGCCCTGATCGACAAGCCCTGGGCATACCTGGGACTCCTGGGTTCCAGAAGGAAGGTGACCGCGTTGTTACAGGAGCTTCAGGCCGAAGGCTATTCCCCGGGACTCCTGGATGCCATCCACGCTCCCGTCGGCTTGGACATCGGCGCCGAGACTCCCGAGGAAATAGCGGTATCGATACTATCCGAAGCGCTTTCAATTCTCACAAAGACTAAGGTACACCACCTTCGCGAGGATATACGGGAAAAGCCGTGAAAAAACGAAAGAGCCGCGGGAATTTCCCGCGGCTCTTTTTATCGACTTATTTTCCGAGGACCCCTTCCTTGCAGGCCTTGGAAACGGTGAACTTCACCGCCGTCTTGGCCGGGATCTTGATGGCTTCGCCGGTGGCGGGGTTTCTTCCGGTGCGGGCCTTGCGTTTGGCAAGCTTCAGAATTCCGAAGCCGGGCAGGGTGAATTTTTTGTTTTTCTTAACTTCTTTGTAGGCCACTTCTGCGAGAGAATCGAGAAAAGCCTTCACATCTTTCTTCGTCATGCTCGTCTTCTCTGCAAGGGCGGTGACCAGCTGAGCCTTTGTCATCGCAGTTCCGTTTGTCGCCATGTTCTTCTCCTTGGGAATGACTCTTAGAGAGGCCGATCGGAGCGACCTTGCCGTTTTTCCCGGCGAAGGCCTGTCTCCTGCGCCTCAATCGAACTAATAATAACACAGGCGCGGAAAAAAATAAAATATTATTTGCGCTACAAGATGAAAATAGCCCCGGTATATTGAGAAAAAAGCGCGATTACCGCTATACTGCCCCGAAGAAAGCGAGGAAAGCCATGAACAAAGCCCTTGAAACCCTGAAAATCCGCGGTTTTATACAGCAATGCACCGACCTGGAAGGTTTGTCCAAACTGATGGACGAAGGTCCGATAACCCTCTACGAGGGCTGCGATCCCACCGGTCCCTCCCTCCACATCGGACACATGGTTCCCTACTTCGCCATCCGCCACCTTCACGAGGCGGGGCATAACGCGATCGTCCTCATGGGGGGAGGGACCGCCCGGATCGGCGACCCTTCGGGCAAGACCACCATGCGGCAGATAATCAGCTACGAGGAGATCGACGCCAACGCGGCCCGTTTTCTGAAGCAGCTGGACAGTTTTCTCAAGTTCGACGGAAAAACCCTCTACTCGGCCAACAACAAGGACTGGCTGGCCGACCTCAACTACATCGATTTCCTGCGGGATATCGGCAGGCATTTTTCGGTCAACCGGATGCTCTCTTTCGAGTCCTACAAGATGAGGATGGAAACCGGCCTTTCCTTTATTGAATTTAATTATCAACTTCTCCAGAGCTACGACTATCTCCAGCTCCACAAGCGGCACGGCTGCAGGCTCCAGGTGGGCGGCGACGACCAGTGGGGCAATATCGTGGCGGGTATCGAGCTCATCAGAAGGGTGGAGGGGACGGAGTGCTTCGGGCTCACCTTCCCCCTGGTCACCACCAGCGACGGAAAGAAGATGGGCAAGACCGAAAAGGGCGCCCTCTTCCTGAATCCGGAGATGACCAGCCCCTACGATTTCTTCCAATACTGGCGGAACGTGTCCGACGCCGACGTGGAGCGTTTTCTCCTCATGTTCACCTTCCTGCCCGTGGAGGAATGCCGAAGGCTGGCCGCCGGCAGCGATGCGGCGATCAACGCGGCCAAGGAACGGCTTGCCTGGGAGGTGACTGCCATGATCCACGGCAAGGAAGAGGCGGACAAGGCCTTGGCGGGCGCCAAGGCGGCCTTCTCCGGCGCGGGCGACAAGAGCGCCATGCCCACGGTCCGGCTGAGCCGAGCCATGTTCGACTCTGGCTATGGCATACTGGACCTCTTCGTCGACGCGGGGCTGGCAACCACCAAGAGCGAGGCGCGGCGCCTGGTGCAGCAGGGTGGGGCGTTCCTGTCGGGCTTGGGTGGCGGGGAACTCGAGGCCATTGGCGATCCGGCTTATTATGTGGGCAGCGACAGGCTCGACGGGGATTCCGAACTCCTGCTCAGGGCCGGTAAGAAGCGGTTCTGCAGGGTGGTGGCGCTTAAATAAACTCCGCCAGGTTTTCCAGGGGTTCCCGTATTTTTTGTCTGACTTCCTCGTTCCTTTTGCCGAAGGCGACCACGATTCCCGGCAGCCATTGCGCTTCATCCTTGTCCAGGAATCGGAGCAGGGCTTCTTCGTCGAAGCCTTCTATGGGACATGAGTCCAGACCTATGGAAGCCGCCCCTATCATCATGAAAGAAGCGGCGATATAGCTCTGTGCCCTGGCCCAGTGCTCCGTCCGCTGAACCGATTCGAGAAATTCGTGATAGGGCTGGTAATCGGGCCTGAAAACCTGGTAGCCGCCGGGAAAACGTTCGGACCGCGCCCGTATGAATTCAGAATCCGGCGTAAAGCATCCGGCCCTGCGGACGAGGATGGCCACGGCGAAGGAGGAGCTGTGGACGGCCTCCTGGGCGAAGCAAATATCGCCCAGGGTCTTGACCCCGGGGCGGGTCGAAAAAACCGCAAAGCGCCAGGGCTCGAGGCCGAAGGAAGAGGGGGAGAGCCTTCCGCACTCCAGTATGTATGAAATAATATCCGCATCCGCCTGATGTTCCGTCGAAAAGCGCTTGCAGGCGTACCTGCGTTCCAGGAGGGCGAGGAATTCCCCGGCCTTAGCCTTTGCCGATTCGTCCATCGCGGCGTCTCAGACCAGATCCAGGGCGACGTCGAACATGGAGTTGAGCGAGGTTTGGCGCTCCTGGGGGCTCATTTCCTTGCGGGTAATGTTCGAGTCCGAGCAGGTGAGGAGGGTGAGGGC
Source organism: Spirochaetales bacterium Spiro_12 (assembly GCA_001603165.1). Classification (GTDB taxonomy): domain Bacteria; phylum Spirochaetota; class Spirochaetia; order Treponematales; family Rectinemataceae; genus UBA2256. Next base: position 3,364 of record LVBN01000030.1, on the reverse strand, counting down.
CTTTTTCCCGAGCTGGGCGGCATTGCAGTAGAGCGCGAAACACTCCATGTCCGTGGCTCCGCAGCCCATGGAAGCCCAGCGCTCCCAGCCTTCCTCCTCGGGCAGGGCGGAATAGAGGGAAAAAACGTCGGAGGAGAAGATGCCGCCCACCCAGTGCCTGATCTTTCGCGCGCGCGCCGAGCTTACGGCCTTTTCGAGAAGCCCGTAGTCCGCGCAGGGAGAGAAGCTGCCGTTCAGCCTGTATTGATGCGCGTAGTTGGAATCGGTGGAAGCTGTCATGGCGATGACCAGGTCTCCCACATCGATATCGGCGATCATGCCCCCGCAGGTGCCGATCCTGACGATGCGTTCGACGTCGTAGAAGGCGAAGAGTTCGAAGGAATAGATACCCATGGAGGGTGCACCCATTCCCGAGGCCATGACGCTGACTTCCTTGCCCTGCCAGGTGCCGGTAAAGCCGAACATGTTGCGCACGCCGGTAACCTGGCGGACATTGTCCAGCTTGGTTTCGGCCACATACTTGGCCCGGAGCGGATCGCCGGGCATGAGCACGAAGGGGGCGATTTCTCCCTTTTTCGCCTGGTTATGAGGGGTTCCGGAGGAAAAATGCTCCAGTTGTCGTTTTTTCTGTAATGAATGATCCATGGGAATCTCCTTGTCCGAAATCGTCGCGCTCAATACGAGCCATCGCTGCAGGTAAAATCATCCGTCCGCCGGCTTAGGTATGACCGGCCGGCCAGTGTTCGTATCAGGCGCCCGCCGTTTTGGGCATCAGCTGCCGCCCCGTTCGTAGGGCTGTCCCGAAGCCCGGGGCGCGTAATCCCTTCCTGAGAACAATACCAGGGTAACCAGGGTGATGATATAGGGAAGGATGCTGAAAAATTCCGAGGGAAGGAAGCGAAGGCTCTCGATATTGACCATGTAGATTGCCAGGGCGACGGCGGTACCGAAGAGCAGGGAGGCTCCGGCCACGCCCTTGGGGAGCCACCGGCCGAAGGATACGGCCGCCAGGGCGATAAACCCCGCGCCATTGATGGTGTTCACCGTGTATTGAATTGTCTGGGTGAGCACCAGACAGGCTCCGGCCACGCCGGCGAGAAAGCCCGAGGCGAGGACCGCGATATAGCGCATCCTGCGCACGTCAATGCCCGCCGAGGCGGCGGCCTGGGGGTGTTCGCCGCAGGCCCTAAGCCGGAGGCCGAAGGGACGTCGATAGAGAAGGTACCAGGAGAGCAGCACAATGGCCAGGGCGATCCAGGCCGTGGGGTATATCCCCGCGAAGCCGGGCATCATGCCCAGCTTGAAAGGCTGGGTTCTTTCCATCTTGAAGATTACCTGGGCGAGGAAGATAGTCCCTCCGGTTGACAGAAGGTTTATTCCCGTTCCCGATATAACCTGGTTGGCGTTCAGGGAAATGGAGGCGTAGGCATGTATGATCGATACCACCAGGCCGGCCGCCGCTCCCGCGAGAATGGCGATCCACACCGACGCGGGCGTGGAGGATTCGATGAGCACATGGACGGTCGCCGCCGTAAAGGCTCCTATGCCCATGAGCCCTTCCAGGGCGATGTTGACCACCCCGGCCTTCTCGCAGATCATGCCACCCACCGCGGAGATAAGTATGGGCGAGACGATCATGAGTATCGAGGGAATCATTCGGATTAGGTCATTCATCGCTTCGCTCCTTCAGCTCCGCCGCCCTTCGCTTGGCCCGTTTATCGAGGATGATCCTGAAGGCGGCCCTGAGGGAAATGAATATGACCACCAGGCCGGATATGATCCAGGTCACTTCCTTGGGAATCTGCCGGGACTGCATGAGGGGCTGGGCCGAGGCCAGCATTCCGAAAAGCAGGCCGGCGATCATCGTGCCCCCGGCGGTGTTGTTGCCCACTAAGGCTACGGCTATGCCATTGAAGCCGTAGTTGTCGTTTCCCCCCAGAACCCGTCCGTAACTGAAGGAGCCGAGCGCCACCACCGCGCCGGCGAGGCCGGCGAAGGCGCCGGCGATGATCATCGAGGAGGTGATGCCCTTGGTGACATTTATGCCCGCGTAGCGCGCGGCGTCCTTGTTGAGACCCGTAGCCCTGAGCTCGAATCCCAGCTTGGTTTTTTCGATGATAAACCAGAATACGAGGCAGGAGAGGAGGGCGACAAAAAGCCCCAAATTGAGCCGGGAACCGTTGGTGAGCCGGCTGATGAGGGGGCTGCTGAGCCTCGCGGTGGAGGGGAAGCTGGGGGTCCGGTAGGTATTGGTACCGGGGATGAGCATGGTGAGCCAGCGGGAGGCGAAAAAGGCGACATAATTCAGCATTATCGTGGCCACGACCTCGGAAACCGAGAATTTGGCCTTGAGCCAGCCCACGATGCCACCCCAGGCCCCTCCAGCCACGGCCGCGGCCAGGAGGGCGAGCAGCCAATGGAGCCCGGCAATCCGGGGGCCGAAGAGCGCCACGAACTGGGCGGCCGTAAGCCCCACCACATACTGTCCCTCGGCACCGATGTTGAATAGCCCTGTCCGGGCCGCGAAGGCCATGGATAATCCGCAGAGGATCAAGGGGAGGCTGGCGTTGAGCCATTCCCCCACATAGCGGATGTTCCAGGTGCCTCTGGTTACATCCAGGCCTGTGAGGGTCTGGAGCATGGCGCTGTACATGCCCGAGGGGTTCCGTCCCACCGCCACGACTAAAAGGGTGCCGCAGAGAAAACCGAGAAGGACCACGCTGATGGATATGGCCTTGTCCGACGAAAGCAGCCGGTCCAGAAGGTTTCTGTTCACGCTTCGTTGTTTCATCCCGCCTCCCTTTCCTCTGCTGCCTTGGAACGGAAGCCGGCCATCATAGCGCCGATATCCCTTTCTTTCGCGTCCTCCGCGTCGACGATCCCTACGATTTCGCCCTTGGATATGGCGGCGATCCTGTCGCAGAGGTTGAGTATTTCGTCCAACTCGAAGGAAACAAGGAGCACGGCTCTGCCCTTGTCGCGCTCGGCGATAAGCCTGGAATGAATGGTCTCGATGGCGCCCACATCAAGGCCCCGGGTAGGTTGGGCGACCAGGAGGAGCTCCGGGGATAGCTCGATCTCCCTGGCGATGATGACCTTTTGCTGGTTTCCCCCCGACATGGAGCCGACCTTTGTGGCAGGTCCCTGTCCGGCCCTGATGTCGTAGCCTTGGATGAGTTTTCTGCCATAATCGGCGATGGCGGCCATATTGAGGATGCCGCCGTTCCTGGAAAAGGCCGGGCTGGCGTAGCTCTTCAAGACAAGGTTCTCGTCCAGCCTGAAATCGGGCACTATGCCGTAGCGCTGCCTGTCCTCGGGCACGTGGCCGATTCCCGAGGCGATCCGGTCGTGGATGCTCAGCTTT
>LVBN01000029.1 GCA_001603165.1 Spirochaetales bacterium Spiro_12 | reverse complement strand
GGACGGAATGTCGTAGGGGGTATCGGAGTGTTGAAACGAAACTATGGCGTGCTGATTTTGGCCTTCGTTGCCGGTTTTCCCCTGTTCCTCGGTTCCTGCGATCTTTTTTTGACGGCCTATACGATTCAAGTTCGTCTTGGGCACCAAAATCCTGACGATCCAAATCCTGCGACTTTTACACTATCCGACCTGCCACCAAGAACCTTGAACTATAATGATTGGGACCCAGACGCAATGAGCTATTTTGAGCATACGGCAAAACTTAAGAGTCCATCTGATTTTACCGTAATTGTGGAGGCGCAAAATCATACTATCCATAAAATCCGCATCCCAATTCAAGAAGGTTATAGATATTCAATTTATTATATGGATATACCTGCCGAAAATGACATTTTTTGGGTCGAGGCCGCGCCATAATATCGAAAAAGACACTTCAATTTAGGTAAATCGACACCTAATACCTGTTTTGGGCGACCGCTGTCAAATCGGGAAAAGAGGCATGGGGTTTTTTATTTAATAAATTCCTCGTTTCTGAGCAGTAAACTATCGTAGGCCTTCTGGACGAGTATGGGAAAACGGTCGGCGGACATGCCGACTTTTTTGTCGATAACGCCGAGGATCAGGGCGTTTATGAGCACCTGAAACATGTAGATGTCGTCGAGGATGTCTCTTTCTTTTGAGATGTCTTGAATTCGCGGGAGGATCGTTTGACTTATGCTGCGGTATTCGCGGGCCAGAGTTTCGTCGCTCAGGAGTCTGGCTATGTCTGAGGAAAAAAGAAAACGATAGAGGTTGGGGCGTCGGCGCCCGAAGTGGAGCAGGTGCTCAGCCAGCGCGATATACATGCGCAAGGGTTTGTCCGTTGTCGCGTATAGCTCAAGTTTTTCTTTCAAGCCAGACCAGAGTTCCTCGAAGCCGCGCTTGAGGAGAAGCTTCAGGAGCGCGTCGCGATTATCCACATAATTATAAAGCGTCATTGGTGATATATGCAGTTGGGCCGTAAGCTTTCGGGCTGAAAGATGTTCCACGCCCGAGGCTTCAATTATTGTCATGGCGGCCTCGGTGATGACGGACATGTCCTCAATTTTTCTATCTCTACCCATGGGACCCCTCGTATAGCAATAATCCTCTGTAGTTGATTGGCGGTCAATGGCTTGAAAAGTATGGTACTCGTTGGGTGCCGGCTAGAGCGGATAGCTTGAATAGGGAATGGTCTACTACTGTTTTTAACGCAGAAAAAATACTAAAGCCCATGCGACGGTCGAGGCGAGGGTGAGTATGGCCAGGCCGGTGCCTTTTTTTAGGCGTTCCGCCGGTTGCAGGTCATTTTTTTGCCCAGGGTGGGCGGAAGCGGGAATGGAATCGCTCTCCCATACCCGCATCATGAGAGCGTCGGCATCCAGAGCTACGGCGCCAGGCCTGATCTTTCCCTTGTATTCCAAGACTCTTTCGTAATAACCAAAGGCCGCCGCGACGATGCTTCCCAAACGGCCGGGAAGATTCAAGCCGGGCATGATCGAAGCCTTGGAAATATACATGAGTCCCTCGAAGGTGATGGCTCTCTGAAGTCCTTCCAGGAGCGCTCCTTCGGTGATTTTAAGCCCCAGGAAGCTGCCCAGTATTTTCCCCGAGGGAACGAGAAGGTTGGCTACGACGATTCCAGCCGTAACCGAGAGGGTGACGAAGAGGGAAAAGCGCTTGCCTAGCCCGGCGGCGGCGAGGGCGAAAAAAACGAGCATGAGCGCCTTGGCCGGCAGGCTTTGCATGCTCAGGAAGGCGACCATGACAACGACGCCGGCCAAGGCCGTCGGACCGGGCGGAAAAAGCATCTGGGCTTTTTCGCGGCGAATCGCCCTCGCCGCCGCCGCTTTCTCCTTGGCTGTCTTCTTTGTAGCCGCGCCCTTGCCCTCTTTGCGCTCTCGATGCTCGGACAAGCGATTGAAGAATGCTTTTACGGCGCCGGGCCTTCGTTCCGCGAAAACTTCCTCTTCAACGGGCGGCAAGCCGGCGGCCAGGGCGTACCACCTGGATATTCTGGCGAAACGCTCCGAGAAAAGGCCCAAGGCTGCGCCCGTCGCGAGCCCCATGGTGAGAAAAAGCGGGGCGATGAGCCAGGCGGTTTCCCTGAATACGAGGTAGCGGGCGATAAGAATCTGGGTGGCGTTGGACACCATCGCTCCGGCTATGGATACGCCGATTTGGCTGATAAGCCCCCTCCCGGCGCGCCTGAGGCCCCACATGCTGAGGGCGGCTGCCATCGTGCCCACCAGCGAGAAAAGCGCGATGTAAGAGAAAAGAGTGCCGGAAATGATGCTCATTCCGATCACCTTGACCAGTGCCAGCGCCAGATACCACTTGAAAGGAAGAATATCGATGGCGATGAGGATGGGCAAGTTGGCTATCCCTAATCGCATGAAAGGCAACGGTTTGGGGAGCATATATTCTACGGCGGATAGGAAGAAACAAAAGGCGCCCAGAAATGCGGTAAGTCGGGCTTTATCCGAAAAGTCTTCAGAAGGACGACGCATCAAGAGCCTCGAGGGGATCATCGGCGCCTTCGATATTCACGAAAACGTTATTGGGAAGACAGGCGATCCATAGATTGGCGGCGCTGATATCGCCGGCGGCGACACAGGTTTGGTTTGGACAGGGAGATTTTTCGATATGGACGCTATTGTTTTCGATATGGACCACCGTGATGCCCAGAGGTCCCGGAACCTCGATAACGGCGGGCCTATCCAGCGGCTGGAGCCATTCGCCCTCCGCGCCGCTGATATGAACCATTAGCCTTCCCCTGCTGTTCGAATAGACGAGGCTCACCGATAGCAGAACCAGACCGAGACCTATGGCCGCTATCACGATATCGAGCACTTTTACGCGAGGAAGGTTTTTTTTCATATAACGTCGAAAAAGAACGGGAACTGGAGCTTAATTGCAGCAACCGTCGGCGCATCCCGCTTCGCAGCCGCATTCATCCCCGCACTCGTCCCCACAACCGCATTCGCATCCACCGTCGCAACCGCCCGAATGGACATGGCCGTGGTGCAGCTCTTCCTCGGAAGCATTGCGCACATCCACCACCTTCACGTCGAAATGAAGGGTCTCTCCTGCCAGCGGGTGGTTGGCGTCGATGGTAACATCGTCGCCGGATATGTCCACGACGGTGACAATCTGGGAACCTCCCTCCCCGCGGGCTTCGAACTGCATTCCCGGCGATACTTCCGCGTCGGGGCCGAATTCCTTTTTATTCACCTTGAATACAAGGCTTTCGTCCCGCTCTCCGTAAGCGTCTCCTGCGGGTATCACGCAGTTGACCTTATCGCCTGAACGCTTGCCTTCCAGTTCTTTTTCGAGACCAGGAATGATATTGGAGTTTCCATGAAGATAGACAAGGGGTTCTCCGCCGTCGGAGGAGTCTATGAGTTTTCCCGCGGCGTCGCGGAGGCTGTAGTCGATCGTGACAACCTTGTCTTTTTCAATATTCATCAATCGTTCCTTTCGGGCTTTGCTTCCCGGGTTCTTCGCGCTTGTGATCATCCCGCGCGCAGCTGAGCTCATATTATCGTAATACTATAATCAAATACCGGCGCCGGAGGCAATCACCCCGG
>LVBN01000028.1 GCA_001603165.1 Spirochaetales bacterium Spiro_12 | reverse complement strand
GCAGGCTCGAGTAGACGGGCTGGTAGATATTCTGCCCCACCGTCCCCTGGGAACCGCCGAGAATCGTATCGGAGGAGCTTCCTTTTTCCGACTTCCGGATGGTGACCGTATCGCCCGAATAGGGCACGAGCCCCTTGCCGGGCACGTAGAGCATGGTGGAGGTCTGGCTTATATGGGAACCCTGCTCCCCTTGACCAGGCACCCAGATTTCGAATGGAATCGGCTCCGTACCGGGTGCATCGAGCGTAGGGGAACTCTTGTTATTATCTGAGCTAGGTTCACTCTGACTAGCTAGAGCAACTTCATTATTACTTTGTATCGCAGTATTTCCAGTCATAATTTTATTTTGATTAGCTAACTCAATCATCTTATAAATAGTGTTGATAGTATCAATTATTACAGAAGTATCAAAATAGTATTCGTCATACTGGTCATCAATGAGCGTTATCCCATTGTACTTTTCACTCTTAATAATTTCTTCAGTATTGTTAGAAAACGTCCATGTCAATGTCTTTGTCCAAGTAGTATTTTCAGTTTCAAAGTAATAACCGCTTTTATTCAATAAGAGGTTTGATTTTGTTGCCTCATCGTCATGTAAGGTTAATGCGATTATCTTTCGCCTATCCTCAGGTTGAACTTCCATTTCGATGTATTTCAGAGGCGATGCTACATCGTATCCATTATAGAAAATTCGTAAGTTTCCAACAGTAATAGATAAATTTGTTAATTGTGGACTTTCCGCCCCAACCAGGCTTACGAAAAAGCAAAGAGAAAGCAAACTAAATATTTTTTTCAAAGCTAGCACCTTTAGTAAAGATTTTAACCAATTATGATAATATACCATAAACAAAGAAATAAGGAGGCTTTTTATTAACAATTTTATCCTTTCACACGATTAGTCTGTGTCTTTTGTTGTATAGAGTACTGCCCATATTGGGAAATGATCGCTGATATCCTTTGGCTTTAACCCCTTAACGGCAACACTTGGAAACTGGTCGAACCGCAGCACTCCCCAATCACCTGTCCAATCCTCTTTCATGGTCATAGTCCCCGCCATCCGATCATACGCATTACTCTTTTCAGCAACCGTCGTATCGGCATCATTTGGAATAATCCAGATGTACTGATCCATTGGGAACAAAACAGAATACTCTGCTTCATCGTAGTATGAACCATCCGCATTCCAGTCACCAAGGCAGAGGACATCCGGCTCTTCATAGGTCTGCGATGCGTATGCCATGACGTTCGAAAGGAGGCCAATTTCAGTTCCTGCATCTTCAGGCTTTGTATGGATGTTTACTAAAACGAAATCTAGATTCCCTTCAACTGTCTGAAACTTACACAGAAACGGCTCTCGTTCGAACAAATCGCCATCATCAAGCCATGTAGTAGGCTCTCCTACGGATTTAAAGACAGATTCCCTGTATATATAAGCGTATTGTTCTTTGCTATTAGTCCTTCCAAGACGCGGACCGACTATAAATGAATACTCCCGACCTTCAGCATTAACGGCGTTCATGAGCGTGAGGATCGCGGTTTCGTCTTTGTTCCTAATCTCTTGGATCGCTACAAGGTCAAACTGCCGTATTATCGATGCAATCTCTCCTAGCACATCGACCTTTGACACTTTAGATTGCCCAAAAATCTGAAGATTAAAAGAAGCTATAGAGACTCGATCCTGGGCAGCCACAAGAAAAGCAGTGAAAAGGAAACAGATAAGCAAAAAAAGATGTTTGGCTTTTCGCATGCTATATCCTACACCGAAGTGTATAAGAGTACAGCATTATTTTAGCTTTCACTTGTCCTTAGCACAAACCTGTTTCCATTCTTCTGCTTTGACGATCTTTCCTTCATGGAAGGTACTCTTTTATGCCTTCCTTCCCTATAAAGGACAAATCGCACCTCACCCCGCCTTCTTATTAAAGGAGATTACATTTCCAAACACCTCATCGGCTGCCTTATTCAGGGTTTTTAACTGCCCTTCAAGCTCGTGATTAGCGTAGTGTTCCAGCATTTCGGTAGTGGTATGCCCTGTGGCGTGCTGAACAATCCTCGCATCCAGCTTCGCCGCGAGCTGAGCAGTGAAGTAATGCCTCCACGAGTGGAAGCAAAGGCCTCGTTCCTTGCGTTCTTCCTCGGTAATTCCGATTTTCTCCAAAGCAGTATAGAACTCATCGAGAAAAATATTTCCAACCATCGGTTTATCTGGTAAAAGGCCATAGAAGATAAAGCCGTCAGGTCCATGAGGATTCGAGTCAGCCAATGCAAGCAATTCTTCCCGAATCGATGGAATCAGCGGAGCAATCCGTTCCTTTGAGGTTTTAGTGCCTTTAAGTCCATCTTTTACAGACCATGAGTGCCGGACATAAATCCGATCTTCCCCGATATCCTCACGCTTCAGAGCGAGGATTTCTCCCGATCTAAGTCCAGAAGTCATCGATAACTTTGATCCTAACTTTGCTCTTTCATCATTCCATTCAACACAAAAAAGCTTTTGTGCCTCTGATTCTGTAAGGATTCCCCGCTTTTTAGCTTCCCCAGAAAACCGCATTAGTCCTTTTGTAGGGTCCATGGGAATTTCATCATGCAGATATGCCCATTTGATCGGTAAGCATCCAGCGTTCATGATTCCGTTGATCGTTGCATGCGAAATACGCTTTTTGGGAAGCTCCTTCTTGAACTTCTTTCCCCTATTGCCGCCAACCTGTTTCTCTGCAATCCAGAGAGAAAAATCCCGGATGTGTTTACGTGTAATTTCACCGATTCTAACTTCTGTACCAAAATACTCTTCCCAATAACGAATACGGTGCTGGCAATCAAGCGCATGGTAGCGGCCAATTCTTTGACCGTGCAAAAGCTTATCTTTGATATATGCTGATTTGTCATAATCCCAGAAGCCTTTCTGATACTCAACGAGCCTCGCGGTTGCATCTGAATCGACTATTAGGGCGGCGGTAAGGTATTTAGTTTCTTTTAGTGTTGAGACGATGCGTTCTAAGCTTTCGGTTTTAAGCTTCTTTGAACGAACAACTTTTAGAAATGAACTTACCGCCATCTCTTCCTGTAAGGATTTGGCCTCTTCATCCGGGGTTTGGCTTATCCCATTTCGCTTCCAGTCAGCGATAACGGCATACGCCTCGCTTAATGTCTTTTTTCTGGTTGATCGTTGCTCGCCGCGAAGACCTGTTACAGGGTCCCTGAATTGGACGTAATAGACACCGTTTCGAGGGTAAACGGTAAATTCTTGTTCTTGCATCGGAACCATCCTCTGCGCCAGGTTTTTGTGTAAAACCCAAAGGCACACGACAGGGAATTTCAGTGATATCCCCTGCGTAGGTATGAGCTTCTACCGTCTGCTGACAGTAGTTGCTGACACCTCTTAGATGGCATTTTCCTGGTATTTCAGACACTCATCTAAAATACTTCGGCACAACGAATTACTTATGGGCCCTGCTGGACTTGAACCAGCGACCTACGGATTATGAGTCCGCAGCTCTAACCAACTGAGCTAAGGGCCCGGGAAACCGGGGCGCGGGGGCGGAAACGCCCGCCAACACAGGTTGAGACTATACAAAGTGGGCCTAAAAAAGTCAACGGAAGCGCCCGTGCGGGTTGCGAAAAGCATGGCGCGGATATCGGCCCGGTGGTTTGTCGGGCCTTTACCTTTTAGTTACTGCATCGAAGATTGTTGAAAAGATCCCCGAAAAGTTCCCGAGGCAGCGCCGCAAGGGATTGTCCTTAGCCTAAGCCGCCTTCTGTCCTCATTTCTTCCTTACTCTCAACAATCTTCGATGCAGGTATTTAACCTTTAAACATTCCCATTGTATTATTCCATACGTTCAGCGTCGGGAGCGTATACATGATTGAAGTCGAGGGTTTGGCGATCCGGGCGGTCGCTTTCGATATGGACGGGCTCATGTTCGACAGCGAGCGGATAGCCATCGGGCTGTGGCGCGCCGCGGGTCTCTCCGAAGGCTGGGAAATCCCCGATCCGTTGCTGCTGGGCCTTGTCGGCCATTCCTCCGCCGAGGAGAAGCGTCTTCTTGTAAGGTCGCTTGGCCCCGAATTCCCCTATGACAAAGTCCAGGCTCGGCGGCTTTTCCTCGAAGCCGGGTATTACCGCGACAACCCCATACCCCTGAAGCCCGGATTGCTGGAGCTTCTGGGCAGTCTCCGGAGAGTTGGCGTTCCCCTGGCTGTGGCGACATCCACAGCCAGGCCGAGGGTGCTGCCCCTGATGGAAAAAGCGGGTATCCTGAAGCGCTTCGAATTCCTGTTATGCGGCGATGAGGTCGATAAGCCCAAGCCGGACCCGGAAATATACCTAAAAACCATTGGGCGATTGGCCGTCGCGCCGGAAAACTGCCTCGTCCTGGAGGACTCCCTGGCGGGCGTCACGGCGGCCCATGCGGCGGGGGCGAGGGTAATCATGGTGCCCGATCTGATAGAGCCCGATCCGAAGGCCCGGGCCATGGCTTCAAGGATATTCGCTTCATTGATCGATGTAAGGAAATACCTGGGCCTTTGAGCTTTTGTCAGTTTCTCGAAGCTTGTTGCGGAAATTAAGCGGGGCGGGGCGAAGGCCCGGCGGCGATCCGCCTCCGTCTTCTTGCCGCTACAGATTCTCTTCTATCTTGACCTTCTCCACGTCCCCGACTTTTCTCAGCTCCTTGAAGAGGCTTTCGATATTGAGCGCTTCGGGAATCTTGGTTAGGTAGGTCAGCTTGGTCGATCCCTTTCCGATATCCAGACTGGCGTCCATGGTCTGAATCTTGATGCCGTGATCCCGCAGGACCTTGAATACCTTTTCCCTGTCCATCGACGACTCGGCGAACCACACGCTTAAGTACTTGAAGCGTTCGGCGGGGAATATCCTTCGCTCCAGGGGCTCCAGAAAGGCCAGGGCGAAAATCACGAGGCCCAGGGTGATGAGGCTCGCTCTCCACATGCCGCCGCCGATGGTGAGTCCAATGGCCGCGACCACCCAGAGGCTGGCGGCGGTGGTCATGCCTTTTACGTTGTTGCCTATCTTTATGAAGGCGCCGGCGCCGAGAAAGCCGATGCCGGACACCACCTGGGCGGCGATCCGGCCGGGATCGCCCTTATCCAGGCCCACCGTCTGGGGCATCCATATTGAAAGCATCATAAGGAGGCAGGAGCCCAGGCAGATGAGTATATGGGTACGCAGGCCCGCTACCTGGCGGCGCATTTCCCGCTCCGCGCCGATGATGCCGCCGGCTATCATCGCGAAAAGAAGTCGGATGAGCGCTACTTCGGTACCTATTTCCTTCGCGGAGAGGAGTTCGAGGATGTTCACCCTTGCCTTCCTTTCGCCCCGGCTTTTGACTGGGCGAAGGCCTCGCCGTTGCGTTCCAGATATTTCAGATGGAAGTCGGGATGGCCGGCATAGATTTTGAGCACCGCCTCCAGGCGGAGCTCGCCCCGCTCCGGGTGGAGTATCCATGCTTTTTCACGGACTTCGTCGTCCAGGTTTTTAAGCGATTCGGCGATGAATTTGCGCAAGGCCACAGCCAGGTCCAGGCAGAACAGCCCATCGGTCTGGAAATAATTGTTCTTCATTTTCCACGCTTCGGGATCCCAGGCGGGAATCGCCTTGCCCGGCTCCGCCACGGCTCCGCGGAGGCGCATCACGAGATTGCAGTCGGCGTCCAAAAGATGGACCAGGTGATCGTTGGAAGACCAGGCGTCCTTCACGGCAGGGACAAAGCGCAGTTCCTCAGGACTCAAGGCGTTCGCTTTTAAGATAAGCTTGTCGTAGGCGTGTTCGAAAGCACTCACCAGCGCGACATACTCGTTACGCTCCATACTCCTCCCCCGCGGAGATCGGTTTTGATTTTCCGCGTTCCGCCCTCGGTAATTTCCGAGTATACTTGCTCCATGACCATAAAAGAACAGTATATCCTCGCCCTGGACCAGGGCACCACCTCATCGAGGGCAATCATCTTCAATCGAGACGGTATCATCATCGGCGTAAAACAGATACCATTCAAGCAGATATTCCCCCAACCCGGCTGGGTCGAGCACGATCCGGAGGAAATTTGGGCCACCCAGCTGGCCGCGGCCAAGCAAGCCATCGCCGCGGCCCAGATCGAAAGCGAGCAGATCCTCGCCATCGGCATAACCAACCAGCGCGAGACCAGTCTCCTTTGGGAAAAGGATTCGGGAAAGCCTGTCTACAATGCCATCGTATGGCAGTGCCGCAGATCGGCGGGCATCTGCCAGGAGCTTCGATCGGCCGGACTGGAAAAGACAATCCGGGGTAAAACCGGACTTGTGCTGGATCCATATTTTTCGGGCACCAAGCTGAGCTGGCTGTTCCGGGAACGTCCCGATCTGCGGCGAAGGGCGGAGCGGGGCGATCTTCTCTTTGGCACCATCGATTCCTGGCTTATCTACAAGCTCACCGGTCGTCACGCCACCGACCCGACCAACGCCAGCCGCACCCTGCTCTTCGACATCCACAAAGGGGACTGGGATGACGAACTGCTGGCGGTGATGGCTGTGCCGAGGATTGTTCTGCCCGAGGTTCTGCCCAGCTCGGGCCTTTTCGGCGTCACCCGGCCCGAGCTTTTCGGTCAGGCCATACCGGTTACAGGCGCGGCCGGCGACCAGCAGGCGGCCCTTTTCGGCCACGCCTGTTTCAGCCCGGGGGAAGCAAAAAACACTTACGGAACCGGCTGCTTCACCCTGATGAATACAGGGCCCGTCCCCGTCGCTTCGGAGCACAACCTCCTGGCGACCGTGGCCTGGGACCTGGGCAAGGGCTATACCTACGCCCTGGAAGGCTCGGTCTTCATCGCCGGGGCTGTCATCCAGTGGCTCCGGGATCAACTAGGGCTGCTCACCGAGTCCGCCGAAAGCGAAGCCTTAGCCCGATCGGTTCCCGACACCGGCGGTGTCTATCTCGTCCCGGCCTTCGTTGGGCTGGGAGCTCCTTATTGGGATTCGGATGTCCGCGGCACCGTCGTGGGCATCACCAGGGGAACGACCAAGGCGCATTTCGCCCGCGCCGCCCTCGAAGCAATAGCCTACGAATCGAGGGACCTTCTGGAGGCGATGGAAAAAGACTCCGGTCGGGCCTTGGCCAGCATCAAGGCCGACGGAGGGGCTTCGGCCAATTCCTTTCTCATGCAGTTCCAGGCCGACATCAGCGGGCGTTCGGTGGTGCTACCCGAGGTGGCCGAGACCACGGCGCTAGGGGCGGCTTATCTGGCGGGTCTCGCCGCCGGATACTGGTCGAGTCTGGATGAGGTGAAAAAGAATTGGCGCAAAAAACGGGAATTCAAGCCGACCATGGCTCAGGCGCTTAGACAGGATCTGGTCTCGGGTTGGGAAAAGGCGGTGGCCGCGGCGAGAAGTTTCCGCTAGGTCCAACGCGGAAGTTGTCGCGAAGCCCTTTGCCCGAAGCTTCTCATCCTTTATGATAGGATAGCGTGGTGTTGGAATCGAAGGCGCGTTATCGACGCAATCGGTATGACGAATCCGGAGGTTTTGGATATGGACAGAGTGGAAAAGGCTCTCTCGATTCATAAGGGCGGTTCATCCTGCTCGCAGGCGGTGTTTACGGCCTTCGCCTCCGATCTCGGACTGGACGAGGGTATTGCCCATCGCTTATCCGGCGGCCTTGGGGGCGGAATGGGGCGGCTCGGATACAGCTGCGGGGCGATAACCGGCGGGGTGCTCGCGCTGTCCATGATATACGGAAGCGAAAGCGGCGCCGACCAGGATGCCAAGATGAGGACTTACGAGGAGGTATCCAGGCTCTTCGCCGCCATGGAGGCCGCCCATGGTTCCTCCCAGTGCAGGGTGCTCTTGGAAGGAGCGGATCTCTGGAACGCCGAAGACCGGGAGGCGATGAAGGCCAAGGGTTTGAGCGACAAGGTCTGCAATGTCCTCATCGCCGATGTCGTGCGCCATGTCGAAGCGCGCATGCCCAAAGGAAAATAGGATGGACGAACGATTTCTCCAAGGTAGACATTTTCTGAAGTCCAATTGGCATCTGGTGAAGGAAACAGCTTCCGACCAATCCAGGGGTCTGCCTCCTCCGCCCCAGCAGGAGCCGCCGCAGCCGGACGAAAGCGTTGTAAGCCTGCCGACGGTGGACAAGGCCTATGGCATCGAAAACGATTCCCTCTCAGCCCCGGCGACGCTTCATCGGCTCTTGCTGTCCAGGCGCTCAAGGCGAGCTTTTAAAATCGAAAAGCTGGCCCTGACAACGCTTTCCTATCTGCTCTGGTCCTGCGAAGGAGTCAGGGAGAACAGGGGGAAATATTCCTTCAGAACCACCCCGTCGGGGGGCGCCAGACATCCCCTGGATGTCTATGTCTTCGCCCGAAGGATCGAGGGGCTTAAGCCGGGGCTTTACCGGTATCTCCCATTGGAGCACGCCCTGGTGCTCGAGCGGGAAGGGGACGATTCGGAAGCCCTGGACGCGGCATTGATGGGGCAGCTCAGAAATTCGTCCTGCGTCATTCTCTGGGCGGCGGTTCCCTACAGGAGCGAGTGGCGCTATGGCAAGGCGGCGGACAAGCTGGTAGCCCTCGACGCAGGCCATTCCTGTCAAAACCTTTATCTGGCCTGCGAAGCCTTAGGTCTGGGCACCTGCGCCGTCGGGGCCTACGATCAGCAAGGCCTGGACAAGTATCTGGGGCTGGACGGCGAGGATATGTTCGCCCTATACGCGGCTCCCGTCGGCGTCCCCGGCGGGGCCTCCTTGGATGACTAAGCAACCTTTATGGTTTATTTACTGCATCGAAGATTGTTGAAAAGGTTCCTGAGACAGTGCCGCAGGAGATTGTCCTTAAGCCCGAGCCGTTCTCTGTCCTCATTCCCTCAACAATCTTCGATGCAGATACTATGCTTTACGGAGGAATGAAGAATGAACCTTGATTTCGTGCAGCTTTCGATTCCCTCGGACTGCAACATCATTGTGGGGCAATCCCATTTTATCAAGACGGTGGAAGATATCGCCGAAATTATGGCCGGTTCGGTGCCCGGGGCCCAATACGGTCTCGCCTTCAGCGAGGCCTCCGGCCCCTGTCTGGTCCGCACCGCGGGAAGTTCGCCGGAGCTGGAAGCGGCGGCCAGGGATTGCGCCCTCGCCGTGGGAGCCGGGCACAGTTTTTACCTCATCCTCGGCCCAGGCGCCTATCCTATCAATGTTCTGGACAGAATAAAGGCCTGCCCGGAAGTGTGCCGCGTTTTCGCCGCCACGGCTAATCCTCTTCAAGTCGTACGGGCCGTGACCGAACAAGGCGCGGGGATTTTGGGAGTGGTGGACGGCAATTCGCCGAAGGGTGTGGAGGGCGAGGCCGACAAGGCCGACCGTAAGGCTATGCTCCGCCGTTTCGGGTATAAGTTTTAATTAGTTCCCCGAAGCCTGTTGGCGAAGGATGCCTGGGTATCCAGGGGACCGTGTTTCTTTTATTTACATACGCACAGCCAGGAAAATAATCCCGTCGCGCTAAAAGCGGCGTTCTCCTCAGCCGTTCCCCAGGGCTCGCTCATCGCATCGGAAAGCGCTGTCAAGCTCCGCGACGCACGCCATTGCCGCATCCCCCTCGCCTCAATTCCCACAAGCTTCGGGGAACTACAAAAGTGCTTTCAACCCAGCAGATCCCTGTCTTCCGCGTAGTCCTTGCCCCGGGATTGCCTAAAGAGTTCCACCAGGTCCGCGACACCCATCCGTTCCTTGAGGCCGCCGCTCACATCGGCCAGGATCCGGCCCTCGTGCATCATCACCACCCGATCGGCCTGCTCCAAGGCTTGTTTCATATCATGGGTAACGATAAGCGCCGTGAGGCCGTATTCGGCTATAAATCGCCTGGTGAGACGACCGACGATTTCGGCGTTTCCCGGATCGAGGGCTGCGGTATGCTCATCCAACAGCAGCACCGAAGGATGGGAGAGTACCGCCATAAGGAGGGTCAGGGCCTGGCGCTGTCCTCCCGAAAGCCGCGAGACGTTTTCCCTCAGCCTGTTTTCAAGGCCCATATCGAGCTGGGACACCTGCTCAGCCAAGACTTTGGCCTTGGATTTATTGACTGCGATACGCAAGCCCCGCGGGCCTTTTCGTGCAGCCAGCGCCAGATTGTCCAGAATTGTCATCTCCCCTGCCGTGCCCGCCAGGGGATTCTGCCGCACCCTCCCCAGGTACGCGGCGCGGCGCCATTCCGGGTCTTTGCCGCAGTCCCTCCCGTCCAGGACTATCGAACCGGAGCTTATGGGGACTGTTCCGGCTATCGCGTTGAGCAGGGTGCTTTTGCCCGCCCCGTTCGATCCGATTATCGATACCGTCTGTCCCTTGGGAACTCTCAGATCGATACCGTTCAACACCTTTCTGTCCTCGCCGCCGCCCTGGTGAAAGGATACTTCCAGCGCCTCGATGTTGATCATCTTCGCTTCTCCCCTGGCCGGGACAGGGCTTTTGGCTTTTTGCCCGCATACTTGGATACGGAGATCGAACCGATTATGAGCAGGGCGGTGAGGAGTCTCAGGTCGTTGGGAGTGATGCCGGCCAGGTAGCCCCAAGATCGGGCGACGTACATGAGCCCCTTGAACAAAATAGACCCGGCGAGCACCCGGAATATCTGGACGCCGATAAACTGGGATTTGATCAAAAGTTCGCCCAGCATCACGGAAGCGAGCCCGGAGGCTACTATGCCCGCTCCGAAATTGACGTCGGCAAAGCCTTGGTAGGAAGCCGCCAGGGCGCCCGACAGGCCGACGATGCCATTTGCCAGGGCTATTCCAAGGCTTCGGAGGGATACGGGGTTTATGCCCGCCTGGACGACCGAAGCTTCGTTGTCGCCCATGGCCCCCATGGCTATGCCGATTTCCGTATGAAAAAAAAGATCCATCAATCCCGCGACGAGGAGGGCGGCGAGCAAGGCGGCTATGAAAAGGGAAATATCCTGCAAGACGCCCGATCCCAGCCATGTGCGGGCAAAGCCCAGGAGGGGATTGTTCCTGATCAGCGGCATATTGGGCCTTCCTCCCAATATGCGCAGGTTGATGGAGTAAAAGCCTGTCATGGTGATGATTCCCGCCAGGATTGGAGGAACCTTGAGCCTGTGGTGGATGAGCGAAGTGACTAGGCCCGCCAGGGCGCCCGCGGCGAAGCCGCCTATCAGGGCGAGCACCGGGGCGGCGGCCGCAAGGCCAGCCGGAACGGCCGCTGCGGCCCCCAGGCCCCCCGCCGCGCCGAACCCCCCTGCCGCCGGGGCCCTCGGAGCCAGGGCCCCGGCCAGGCCCGCGACGATCGCGCCGGCGGCCGCCGCCCCGGCCGGAAAGGAGCCCTCGACGGTCAAATCGGGAAAATCGAGAATTCGAAAGCTGATAAAGAGCCCGAGGGCCATGATCCCGTAGACCAGGCCCTCGACAAGGATTCCTTCGATCATCTTACTTCTTCGTCACAGTCCCGCCCGACACCACGACGGTAGCCCGGTCCACCAAGGCCGGATCAAGGCTGAGCCCGAGTTTTTCGGCGACATCCAGATTCAGTACGAAGTCCAGGGATTCGGGATCGGTGGGCAGGAAGCCCGGAATATCCTTGGTTTTTTCCCCGTTCAGAATTCTTACCACGATTTTGCCCGTCGCCCGCCCCATTTGGTAATAATCGTAACCCAGGGCGACCAGGACGGGGATAGTCTCGGCCGAAGCGGGATCGGCGGACATGAGTGGGATTTTCTTATCCAAACAAACTTCCGAAACCGCGCTCAGGGCCGAGAAAACCGTGTTGTCGTTGCCCAAATACAGGCCATCGATCCGATCGGCTATGGAGAGGAGGGCCGACTTGACCTCGGAGGAATTCGTTATAGTCGCTTCGACATACTCGATTCCCTTTTCGGCGCAGTATTCCTTGACTATCGCGGCCAGGGCCAGGGAATTGGCCTCGCCGGAAGAGTAGACATGCCCCAGACGCTGAACCGGAGCCATGGATACCAGCATATCGAGCTGTACCCGCACCGGCGTCATGTCCGAGGTTCCCGTCACGTTCGCGCCCCCCCTGTCCATGCTCTCAACAAGGCCGGCCGACACCGGATCGGTAACCACGGAATACACCACCGGCCTGTCCTTTATCTGATTGACCAGGGCCTGGGCCGTTGGCGTCGCTATTCCCACCGCCACCGCCACCTTGGCCTGCTTAAAGCGCTGGGCTATCTGGCCGGCGGTTGCCATGTCGGCGTTGGAATTCTGCCTATCCAGTTCGATTTCCGGTTTGGACTCGGAAATTTCATCGATTATTCCTTGCTCCACCGCATCGAGGGCGGGATGAGCCACGAATTTGGCTATACCCACGGTTTTTTTCGCGTTTCCGCAGGAGACGGCGAGAAAGGCCGCGCCTACCGCCACGATCATGAAGACTTTGCTTCTCGACATTGGGAACCTCTGTTTCCGCCTTGGTTGCTGAAAGGCAGGATGATATTGTTACTATCAATAGTAACAAACACACTATAACTTCGCCCTGGCGTATTGGTCAATAGTAACAAATGGGTTTTTAGAGAATTTTCGCGGCTATTACGACAATATCCTCTTTGGGGACGTCGGCATGGGGCGGTCTGCGACCGGTCGGCACCGCGGCCATGGCGTCCACCACATCCATACCCTTAGTAACCTGGGCGAACACGCAATACCCCGCCCCGGGACCCGGGCCACGGTAGTCCAGGCTTGTATTATCCGAAAAATTGATGAAAAACTGGCTGGTCGCGCTGTCCGGATGGGGGGTCCTGGCCATCGAAAGGGTTCCCCGGGTATTGGACGGACCCTTGGCCGCCTCGTTGACTATAGGATCCTTTGTCCTCTTCTGCTCCATTCCCGGTACGAATCCGCCGCCCTGGGCCACAAAGCCCGGAATAACCCTATGAAAAATGGTGCCGTCGTAGAAGCCTGCGCGGACATAGTCCAGAAAATTCGCCGCCGTGACCGGCGTCCTGTCGTCGAAAACCTCCAGCTCGATCTCGCCCAGGCTGGTGATCAATTTAACTTTGGAATTGGCCATCTCTCCTCCCTTGGCGGGCAAGTATATCATCCTCCCGCTGCTTAGTCCCGGGGCACCGCCATGAAGGCGGATGCTTCGCCAAATCCGCGACCCGGCCAGGGGTTGAAATCCCGGGTTGCGCATCGGCGGTCAAAAGGCTAGAGTTACTATGCGGCTTCGCATGGAGGAATTGCAATGTCATTTGAAAGGAAAACCATAGGATTCATAGGTCTCGGTGTCATGGGCAAGTCCATGGCCGGGCATCTGCTATCGGCGGGGCACAGGCTCATCGTCTACACCCGCTCCCCTGACAAGGCCAAGCCGCTGCTGGATCGCGGAGCGGAATGGGCGGAAAGCCCCGCAATCCTGGCCCCCCGCTGCGATGTCATCATCACCATGGTGGGGCTTCCCTCCGATGTGGAGGAAGTTTACTTGGGCGACAGGGGGCTCCTGGCGCACTCCCGCGCAGGGACCCTCCTTGTCGATATGACAACCTCCAGCCCCGATCTGGCGGTACGCATCCATGCCGCCGCATCGGCCAAAGGCTTAAAAGCCCTGGACGCCCCTGTCTCCGGCGGCGACACGGGGGCTCGAAACGCCAGTCTCACCATCATGGTGGGCGGGGACGAGGATGCCTATGCCGAAGCCGAAGCCCTTTTTGCGATAATGGGCAAGACCATCGTCCGCCAGGGCGGCGCAGGAGCCGGCCAGCATACCAAGGCGGCCAACCAGATCTGCGTAGCCGCCAATCTCATCGGCGTGGTGGAAGCCCTCGACTACGCCTCGGCCTCGGGGCTGGATCCCAAACAGGTCCTGCTCTCCATCGGCGGAGGCTCGGCGGCCAGCTGGCAGCTCTCGAGCAATGCCCCGCGCATGCTGGACGGGGATTTCAACCCCGGCTTCTACGCCAAACACTTTCTCAAGGATCTGAGGATCGCCCTCGATTCCTCGAAAACCCTGGGACTCAGTCTCCCCTTGGTGGTTTTGGCGGAAAATCTCTTCGCCAAGGTACTGGCCCAAGGCTGGGGAGAGCGGGGAACCCAGGTTCTCTACGAACTCTACAGGCGCGGTCTTGTCTGATCCACAAAGGCCAGGGGCTTTGCGGGGCCCGGCGCCGGAAGCGCTCTGCCGGAACGGCGCCCTCGTCCTGGGTTCCTGGGAAGGAATACCCGGCAAGGCCAATCTCATCGACGTCCATAGGCCCTACCACTATCCGCTCCCGCGTTTTCTCCGCACCACGAGGATAAAAGAGTGGCAGGCAGTCCAGGCGGGGGATCCGGATACCTTCATTTTCGCGGTGCTCTACGATGCCAAGTATTTGAGCATGGCCTCGGTGGATATCTGGGATAGGGCGGGCAAGCGGAAGGCGGGCTTCCGCCAAACCTTCCCGGGACGCCGGTTCTCCTTTCCGGCTTCGCTCGAAAAATCGGAGATCGGTATCAAGGCGGGACATAGGGAGCTTTCCATCTCCGTCGATATGGGCTCGGGGTCCATGAAACTTCGGGCATCGAATAATCCCCGGAAGGCGCCGGCGGCCTCCTTCGACCTTGATCTGACCTTCGATTTGCGCGAAGAATCAAGTTCGGCCTTTTCGGTCTGCCTTCCGCTCGGGCTTAATCGGGCCATGTATTCCACGAAAATTCTCATGCCCTGCGGCGGAAGCATCGAGATCGACGGAGAGCGGCGGACATTTAAAGAAGAAAAAGCCCTGGGTATTTTGGACGATCACAAGGGCTACTATCCCTATCATCTGCATTACGATTGGGTGACAGGCTCCGGCGTGGAGCCTTCGGGGCGCAGGATAGGCTTCAATCTCACGGACAACCAGGTCAAGGACCAGCGGCGTTACAACGAAAACCGGCTTTGGATCGGAAGCGCCATCCATTCCCTGCCACCCATCCGCATAACCCGTCCTTACGGACACGCCGCGCCCTGGGTCATCCAGGATACCGAGGGGATGGTCGATCTCATCTTTCATCCCGAAGTGCCCCACGATATCACGATGCGCCTGGGACTGGCCGATGTGGACTACATCGGCCCCTTCGGCCGCTTCGAGGGAAGCCTGCGGAGCTCCTCCGGCGAAAAAATCGACGCCTCCAGACTCTACGGCATGGGCGAGGACAAGAATTTGCGGCTTTAGCCGCCGGTCCGAAGAAGTCCGGGCCGAACACCCTCTATTAAATCTGCTTCCCGCTCCGAAGTTTTTCCTCGAATCGTTCCAGGGCCTTGCCCTTGAGCAGGGGTTCCTGGCCTTGTTCCGGGGCCTTCCTCGGCGCGGCGTTTCCGGCCTTGGCCATCCCGGCGGTCGCCTCCGTCGGAGCGCCCTTCCCTGCAACGCCCAGGCGCCTCTTAAGCTCCGCCATCTCCGCTCCGTTGAACCGCACCCCGTGCAGGATATTTCGCTCGAAACTCTCGGTCGCCGCCGGGGCTACCGCCCGCGTGATCTCCAACATAGTCCGGGCGTAAAGCCTGATCTCCTTCTGGGCGTGGGGATCCAGCCTGAGGGAGAGAAACCTGAAAAGATTGTGCAGATCGATCTGCCAATACCATTCGGTATACAGCGACAAAGGCAGGTTTATCCTGGCCAGCTCCCTGGCCAGCCCCTCCTCCACGAGGGAAGAATAATCCTCGTACGCCGCCCTCTGGCCCTTATCCAGAAGATTTCTGATCTTCGCCGCCTCGGCGGCCTCCATGGGCTCCTCGGCGCGCCCCTGCTTGTTGTCCTCGCTCTGGGCCGCCACGTCGGCGTCGGCGGGCAGGTAGAACTCGTCCTTCATTATCGAATAACGGCCGGAAATCTCGTTTACCCTGGCGGTTCTGTGACGGATCCACTGACGGGCCACGAAAATCGGTAGTTTTACATGGAAGCTCAGGGCGACCTGCTCGAAGGGCGAAGTATGCTCGTGGCGCATGAGATAATCGATGAGCCCGGCGTCCTCCCGATAGCTTTTCGTCCCCTCTCCGTAGGATACCCGGGCGGCCTGCACTATTCGGGCGTCGCCGCCCAGATAGTCCACCAGGCGGATAAAGCCCTTGTCCAACACCTTGAACTCCCTGTCGAGAATCGCCTCGGCCTCGGGTACTACGCAGTGCGCCATTTCAAACTCCTTGCGTTAATCTCGGCTTCCGGTCATCGCCCCGGAAGGGGAAAACCGGGGAAATCCCCGGAGAATTTATCGATAGTATACTTGTCCGTATCCGGACCATGACAGTCCGAGCCATAGGTGAAAAAGTACCCCATCGGCCCGGCGATGCCGCGGACCAATTCGTTGATAGCCCTGGTCTTTTTGTTTCCCGAATACCAGTACAGTTCCACCCCATCCACGCCCCGCCCCTTAAAATACCCCAGGAGAGCCTCGAGCTGCGGTCGTTGACGTTCCATTTCCTCGGGATTGTCGTTCCATAAATGCCCGATATGGGGAATGACGGCGAATCCCCGGTCGGCATGCACCGCGGCGAGACAAGAGGCCGTATCCGGCTTGGACAACTTGTATTTGGGGAACCTGCCCGGCCGCATCCACTCTTTTTTGAATATCTTGTAGTTCATATAGGCGGGAACGAGTTTATTGTTTCGCAGATAGAGAAACAAATCCACCTTGCTCCAGGACAGCAGGGGCAATTCATCCCCTCCGCCCGCATCGTCGTCGGCCTTGCGCCTGGCTATCATATCCTCCAGGGTCAAGTCCTCCCGCTTGAAAAAGGTCCGCGCCCAGTAGAGGTAATAGTCCAGCCGCTTTCTCCGCTCATCCAGCACGCGCTGAAGCATCGCCCCGGTCGCGGCGCAGTCCTGGGGGGTCTTGCCGGGGAAATAGGCCAGTAACTCGCTTTTGTAGCCCACCGCCGGATCCGCCACATCTATCTCGCAAGCGCTCACCCAGGAAAGCCCCTGGGCGGCGCATTCGGCCGCGAAACGATCGCTTCCCCCCATGGTATCGTGATCGGTCAAGGCGATGAGATCCAAGCCCAGACGGGCTGCGCCCCTGACTATATCCTCGGGCCAAAGGCTGCCGTCGGAAAACTTGGAATGAAGATGAAGGTTGGCGTTCACGGTTTCGGCCAGTATACAGGGCTTGCATGGCCCTGTCCATCAACGCGCCGAAGTTGCCGGGGCCGCGCGCCGCAGGTTAGGCCTATCGCGAAGACCCTGGGGATTTCCCGCTGCGCACCGACGCTTCATGGTGTACAATGGTGCCGTGGCAAAGGAAGCAAGGATTTTCGAACTGAGCGATACGATTTTGGAACGGATCATTTTCGCCATGGAGGACCAGAGCAGATCCCACTATATCGATCTGCGAACCGGGGACCTGGTGCCGAAACCGGAAAAAACCCTTCGGGAGGAAGCCCTCCCGGAAGCTCCGCTTCCCGAATGGATCGCTCCCCCTCCGCAGTGGAGCCCCGCCGACGGCTTCCGCCTTATGGAAGCCTTTTGCGGCCGAATCAACCGAATGGAACTCAAACTCGCCCTGAACAGGGTCCTCGGCCGGGGCAAGGGCGTATTCAAGGCCTTCAGGCAGGTCCTCGCGGAGTATCCCAGGGAAGATGCCCTTTTCAGAGACTATAAAAACGCCACCTTACGGTGCCAGGTGGAGCTGTGGATGGACGATATGCGGGAAGTCCTCGGCCTGGCCAGGCTCGGCGTGGAGCCCGAGGACTTCCAGGATCTGGTGGACGAGGAATTTTGCCTGGAAGCCCGTCCCATCGGCGAAGCGCCCTTTCCCCTGGCGGAGTTTTTCGCTCAAGCGCTGGAGGAAGCCCTGGATTGGAGCCCCCCTTTCGCGGCGGCGCTGGAAAAAACCGGGCTCGATGACTTTTTACGCCGGCATGGGCAGGATGGATTTCTTCACTACATGAACGAGGCGGAGGGTAAACCCATCGCCATGGCCGCCATGGCCTTTGTCGATACCGAGGCCGGGCCGGTGGGGCTGATTCGCTTCCTCTATGTCGTTCCGGAATTCCGGAGCCTGGGCCTGGAACTCAAGCTTATCGACAGCCTCCGGCGTCGCTGCCGCGACGCGGGGCTGGGCGCCTGCTTCCTGTGCAGCACCCTTCTGTCCCCGGGCCTGTCGGCAAGCCTGGACGGCTGGGGGTTGAAAACCTGCGGAACCCAGTACCTTATCGACTAAGCTCCGATTAAGCCCTTTCTTCGCGATTATTTCACCCCAAGATAGTCCGCCCAGTCGTCCAGTTCGGCCGCGGGCCCAAAGCCGCCGAAATCCGGACCGATCCCGAAACGCCCAAGGTCCACCTCGCCGGAGGGCAGAAACTCCACCCCCTCTTCCCGTAAAAGCCTGCGCTGAAGCTCCCCCCCATCTTTAAGGCCTATGCTCCCGTCTTTTTTCACCACCCTCCACCAGGGAAGAGCGTGTTTTTTCGACATGGAATGGAGCACCCTGGCCACCCGCCTCGCGTCCGCCCCCGCCCTGGGACAGCCCGCCAACTCGGCCACCTTCCCATAGGAAATCACTCTACCATAGGGAATTGAACGGAGCAGCTCCAGGATCATCTTCGTAGTTTCCGTAGCCATGCGGATAGTGTACAATAGTCGCCAGCCTGGCTGCCAGACAAGGGTAAGCGGAAGCGGAACAAGACTGTCGTCGGACGGCGCGTACCCGAGGATTTCATCCCCACGCTGTGCTATAGTCTTTCCTTAGGTATTCCGGGAGGCAGACGGCGGTACTTTACATTTTTTCAATTTTTGTAAACCATGCAGCCAGGACCTCTGTCGTCCACTTACGCTTCTCGCATACAGGAGGAAGCCGAAATGAAAACCTGTTTTTTGTTTCCCGGTCAGGGAGCCCAACACCCGGGCATGGCCAAGGATATCTACGACACCAGCCAGGAAGCCCGCAACCTGTTCGACCTGGCTTCGGAAGCCTGCCGCACGGACATGAAAAAACTCCTGTTCGAAAGCGACGAAGCGGTTCTCAAGGAAACCAGGAATACCCAGATCGCCCTGGCCCTGGCCGAGGAGGCGGCGGCGCTCTGCGCCAGGGAACACGGACTCATTCCTTCGGGCTTCGCGGGCTTTTCGGTGGGCGAATGGCCCGCCCTGGCCGAGGCCCAGGTGATTAGCCGCTTCGACATGTTCCGCCTGGTCGCCGAACGCGGAAGGCTCATGGACGAGGCGGGGAGGCGCTCCGGCGGTTCCTCCATGAGCGCCGTGCTGTATCTGGCGCCTGAAAAAATCGATCGGGCGATCACGGAAGCCGGCCTGGGACAGGTATGGGTGGCCAATTACAACAGCCCCGTCCAGTGCGTCATATCCGGGACCGAAAGCGAGCTGGCGACGGCGGAGGAAGTACTGAAGGCCGCCGGAGCCAAACGGGTCATCAGATTGAAGGTCTCGGGAGCCTTCCACTCTCCGATCATGGCCCCGGCGGCCGAAGCTTTCGCCGAACTAGTCGCCGCCGTAAGCTTCAGCGACCCCAAGGCGACGCTTTTCTCCAATGTGACCGGAGGGAAAATCCTCACCGGGGCCGAGGCGAAGCGCCTCGCCGTCGCCCAGATCACGAGTCCCGTCCGCTGGATCGACGAGGAACGCAACATAGCCTTGGAAGGTTTCGACCGCTGCGTCGAAACCGGCCCCGGCACCGTTCTGGCCGGGTTATGGAAGGCCTTTGGTTCCAGCATCCCCTGCCTGGCCGGCGGCACCCTGAACGACATATCGTCCATGACGCTGTAATATCTACCGAAGGGAGAAACCCATGGATCTACTGCTTAAGGATAAGATCGCCGTGATCACCGGCGCGTCCCGGGGCATCGGCGCGGCCATGGCCGATAAATTCCAGGCCGAGGGCGCCAGGGTATACAGACTTTCCCGGACCCCTGCCCGGGCCGAAGCCGGCGGCGCGTCCCCAAACTGGATAGCCTGCGACGTGGCCGACGAAGCTTCGGCGGAGGCCGGGATAAACGCCGTACTGGCCGCCGAGGGCAGGGTCGACATCCTGGTGAACAACGCAGGCATCACCCGGGACGGGCTTATCATGCGCATGAAAACCGAAGACTGGGACATAGTCCAGGACACGAACCTGCGCAGCGCTTTTTTCCTGAGCCGGGCTGTGGCCCGCCACATGCTCAAGCGAAGGGAAGGCTGCATTCTCAATATTTCCAGCGTCGTGGGTATCATCGGAAACGGAGGCCAGACCAACTACTCCGCCTCCAAGGCCGGCCTCATCGGCTTTACCAAAAGCCTGGCCAGGGAACTCGCTCCCCGGGGAGTCCGGGTCAACGCCCTCGCGCCGGGCTTCATCCGCACGTCGATGACTGATACAATTCCCGAGGAATTCAAACAAAAACTCCTGGATTCCATACCTCTCGGCAGGGTAGGCGAAGCCGAGGACGCGGCGAACACCGCGCTGTTCCTCTGCTCTCCTCTGGCCGCCTACCTCACCGGCGTCGTACTCCAGGTAGATGGCGGAATGGGGATGTAATTATGGAACGAAGAAAAGTCGTCGTCACCGGACTTGGCGTGGTAAGTCCCATCGGCAATGATATTCCCGGCTTCTGGGAATCGGTCAAGGCGGGTCGTTCCGGAATCGGGCCGATCAGCCTGGTGGACGCTTCCGACATGGCCGTGCGTATCGCCGGGGAGGTCAAAGGCTTCGACCCCACCCTGCGCATCGATCCGAAAGAAGCCAAAAAAATGGACCGTTATACCCAGTTCTCGGTCTTCGCCGCCGCCGAAGCCCTGGCCGACGCCGGCTTGTCCCGGGAA
Source organism: Spirochaetales bacterium Spiro_12 (assembly GCA_001603165.1). Lineage (GTDB taxonomy): Bacteria > Spirochaetota > Spirochaetia > Treponematales > Rectinemataceae > UBA2256. The sequence goes on along the minus strand of LVBN01000028.1, from coordinate 5,472 downwards.
ACCATGGAATCCGAACGGACGGGGGTCTGCATCGGAACGGGGCAGGGCGGATCGGGCAGCATCGAGGAGGCGGTCACCCGCCTGGTCGAACGGGGCCCCACCAGGGTGCCTCCCCTCACCGTGGCGAAGGCCCTGGCCAACTTCGGTCCGGCCCAGATCGCCATGACCTTCAATATAACCGGCCCCTGCCAATGCATCGTCACCGCCTGCGCCGCGGGAACCGACGCCATAGGACAGGCCATGCGACTCATCAGGGACGACCAGGCCGACACGATCATCGCCGGCGGCTCCGAAGCCAGCATCGTGCGCATGTGCATGTCCAGCTTTATCAACATTCAAGCCCTGTCCGCCCGGAACGAGGAGCCCGAAAAGGCTTCCAGACCTTTCGACCGGGACAGGGACGGCTTTGTGATGGCCGAGGGAGCCGGAGTCCTCGTGCTGGAAGAATACCAGCATGCCCTTGCCAGAGGAGCGAAGATTTACGCGGAGGTCGCGGGCTTCGGCCAGACCTGCGACGCCCACCATCTCACCGCCCCCGATCCCGAAGGGGTCGGTGTCTCCAGGGCTATCAGGCTTGCCCTGGCCGACGCCCGACTGAACCCCGACGACATAGACTGGGTGAGCGCCCACGGCACCTCGACGCCCCTGAACGATCCTATCGAAACCAAAGCCATAAAATCCGCCTTCGGCGACCATGCCAAACGGCTCAAGGTATCCAGTCTCAAGTCCATGACGGGGCATTGCATCGGCGCCGCAGGCGCCATCGAGGCCATCGCGGGCATTCTGGGAATGCGGGAAGGCTACGTTCACGCCACCATCAATTACGAAAATCCCGATCCCGCCTGCGACCTCGACTATGTTCCCAACAAGGGCGTGAGCATGCCGATCCGGGCCTTCATAAAAAATTCCATGGGTTTCGGCGGACAAAACGCTGTGGTAGTTTTTAAAACCGTGCGATAATATGTCGTGAGCAACATAGCTGTACCCACCGAGCCCAGTCTGGAACCAGGCAATCCGCTTAGCATCGGCGCATTCCCCGGCCCGGAGGGAGTGAGTTTTTCCGTTTTCTCCCGAAACGCCCGGGCTATGACCCTCTGTCTCTACGATACTATCCACGAAAGCGCCCCTTCCCGCCAGTTCCGACTCGACCCCCTTACCAACAAAACGGGGGACATGTGGCACTGTCATGTTCGCGGCTTGAAGCCCGGAGCCCTCTATCTGTGGCGGGCCGACGGTCCCTACGAGCCCTCCGCCGGACAGCGCTTCAACGTAAACCGAGGACTGATAGACCCCTACGCCAGGGCGCTTACCAACGGCACCTGGAACCTGAGCGGGGCCCTGGGCTACGACCCGGCATCGCCCGAGGCGGATCTCTCCTTTTCCGCCCACCGGGACGACGCCCTTCTGCCCAAATGCGTCGTCGTGGACGACGATTTCGATTGGCAGAACGACGCCCCCCTCAACTATCCGCTGAAAGACTGCATCATCTACGAGACCCACGTGCGGGGACTCACCCGGGGGCTCCTGCGTCCCGCCGGGCAAAAAAATCCCAGCCCGAGGCCCCTGTCGGCCGGCGGAGGCCCCGAAGCCCGTGCCGTCCTTCCTCCCGGCGTCGATGCCGTGGAGCATCCGGGGACCTATCGCGGCGTGGCGGAAATGATCGGGTACTTCAAGAAACTGGGCATTACGAGCCTCGAATTTCTTCCCCTGCACGAATTCGATTCGGTCGAGCGTTTCCGCAGAAATCCAAAGACCGGCGCTCTTTTGCGCAACTACTGGGGTTATTCCCCCCTCGCCTTTTTCGCTCCCAAGGCCGGCTACGCCTACCGGGACGGCGAAGCCCACGATCAGGGCGATCCGTCCTTCCCGGTCAGGGAATTCAAGTACATGGTACGGGAGCTCCACAAGGCGGGCATCGAGGTAATTCTCGACGTGGTCTTCAATCATACCGCCGAGGGCAACGAACTCGGTCCCACACTCTCGTTCCGGGGCCTGGACAATTCGATTTATTACATGCTCGACGCGGATAAGCGCCGGTACAAAAACTATTCCGGCTGCGGCAACACCCTCAACTGCAACCACCCGGTCATGCGCAGCCTCATTCAAGACTGCCTGCGCTACTGGGTGGTCCAGATGCACGTCGACGGCTTCCGCTTCGATCTCGGCTCGATCCTGGGCAGGGATTCCTCCGGGAAGTTGCTGGAAAACCCGCCGGTCATCGAGTCCATCGCCGAAGAGCCTCTCCTGCGGAACACGAAGATCATCGCCGAAGCCTGGGACGCCGGCGGGGCCTACCAGGTGGGTTCTTTTCCCGGAGGCCGATGGGCGGAATGGAACGACAAATACCGGGACGATGTCCGCCGCTTCTGGAGGGGCGAAAAAGCCGGCGCCCTCCATCTGGCCACCCGCATTACCGGCTCCAGCGACCTCTTTCTGCGGGACGGCAGGAAACCCTTCCACTCCATCAACTTTGTCACGGCCCACGACGGCTTCACCCTCAACGACCTGGTCAGCTACTTGCGCAAGCATAACGAGGAAAACGGCGAGGACAACCGGGACGGAGCGGAGGAAAACTGGTCCCAGAACTTCGGGGTCGAAGGTCCCACCGAGGATCCGCATATCGGGGCTAAGCGTTCCAGGCAGCTGCGCAACTTCATGGCCACCCTTCTTTTGTCCATCGGCACCCCCATGGTGCTGGGGGGAGACGAGATAGGGCGGAGCCAGGGCGGCAACAACAACGCCTACTGCCAGGACAATGAAATCAGCTGGTACGACTGGAACGACGCCCCGCGGAGCCGGGAGCTGTTGGACTTCTTCTCGCGCCTGGTCGCTTTCCGAAAGGCCCATCCCGCCTTCAGGCGACCCGAGTTCTTCACCGGCCAGGACAGGGACAGCAACAAGCTTCCCGACATCACCTGGTACGACGAGCGGGGCCTGCCGCCCGACTGGAGCTCCCTCAACCATACCCTGGCCGCCATGATCGACGGTTCGGCCCAGGAGACGGGAGAACAGAACGACGACGACTTCTACCTCATGTTCAACGCCTCCGCCCACGGCATCCTGTTCTCGATACCGAAGCACCCCAGGGGGCTTTCCTGGCACGGCGTCCTCGATACGGGAGCCCAGGGCGCAAAAAGTATACTCTCGGTGGACGAGGCTCGAAGGAACCCGCCCGAAGGCAGAACTTACGCCCTGGCCCCCAGATCTATGGTCCTCCTCGCGGCCCCCCGCTCATCATAACCATCACAACCCGGTGCGCCTTCGCGGAGGGCCTTTTTCCCGCCCGCCGCGGCAACACGACAATCGGTCGTTTCGCCCTTAGCCTCGCGCCGCGACCCTGGGATTCGACTTGCCCATTCGCCGGACGAATCCGTATATTTTATTCGACGGAACATTGCGGAAGATTATGGAAAAACAGGAAAAAACGACAGCGGCTTACTTTCTTCGCCGGGGAATGCGGGAGCTTTCAAACCACAGACCGGACCAGGCCATAGCCAGCCTCAGGCAGGCCGTGGACTCGATCCCCCCATCCTGCTCCGACGAACTCTCCCAGGCGCTTTACTGGCTGTCCGTCGCCCTTCTTCGCCTGGACGAACGTCCCCTGGCCATAAAAAGTCTCGCCTCCGCCCAAAAGCTAAGGCGCCGAGGTTACGCTCGCAGGCTCTACCTGCGCAGCGTCAACGAATACGGCATGCCCAGGCAGGCCGATTCCGCCCTGGACGATTTCTACGCCTTCACCAATCTTCAAATCGCCTACTATTTGGCCAGAAAGTCCAAAAGCCGCTTCGATTCCTTCCAGGAAAAGGATGCCGTTCTCCGGCTTATCCTCGATGCCTGGAAGCAGCTTTCCGCGTCGGATCGGTTTTCCGGCCTCGACGCCTGCGAAAAACTCGATATCTTCCGGAAAACCAAGATTCTCTATCCCAGCTTCGGATTATCAAGTCCCCGCTCAGCCCCCCGCGGCGTGATCGTCAAAGCCTCCTTCGGCCTTTCGAATCCCGACACATCGCTCAAGAGAGCGGCCGATCGCTGTCTTTGCGGCTCGGGCCTTCCTTACGGCCAGTGCTGTGGCAGGGTGAAACACCTGCGGGAACTCTAAAGCGGGGCTGATTGTTTCATTTTCACACAATAGAAAGCCCTTTTTTTTCAACCATGTAATTACGAAACACTTGCCCCCTATTCCCGGCCCTTCCTGTCTTTGGCCCTTGGCGGCAAAACCATTGTAGTTGTTTTTTAATATTATATAGCATATATAAATATTCGTTTTTTCTTATTTATTGTTCTCACTGGCGGCGCTTTGGCATGGCATGTGCTTCTATATAGCCAAGGAGAGAACAGATGGGCAAAAAGAATTCCTACATGTACACCGGCAACGATGCTTCGGAAGAAAACATTCTCTCTATCTACCTCAAAGAGATCAACAGGATTCCCCTTCTCACCAGAGAACAGGAAAACGACTACGCCACGAGAGCCGCCAAGGGCGACGGCTTCGCCAAGGATATGCTGGTAAAATCCAACCTTCGTTTTGTGGTCAACGTCGCCAAGAAATATCAGAACCAGGGGCTCCCCCTTTCGGACCTCATCTCCGAAGGCAACATCGGCCTGATGAACGCCATCGAGCGCTACGATGTCAGCAAGGGTTTTCACTTCATTTCTTACGCCGTCTGGTGGATACGCCAGGCCATTCTCAAGGCTGTCTGCGAGAAAAGCCGCATGATCCGCCTTCCCCTGAACCGGGCCAACGAACTTGTCCAGATCGAAAAAGCCCGCAAAAACTTCGAAGGACTCTCTGAGGACCAGGAGATCAGGGACGTGGCCGCCTACCTCAATATGGATCCCGACCATGTGGCCGAAATCGTCGCCGTGTCCCGGGATCTGGTATCCCTGGACAGCCCCGTCTACGACGAGAAGAACGCCAGCGTCGTGGGCGATTTCATCGAAAACGACCTCTACCAGAGCCCCGAGAATTACGCCTCCGAGCTGAACCTCAAGGATGATCTCAACAAGGTCCTGGAATTGCTGAACATAAAGGAAAGACAGGTTATCGAATATCGCTTCGGCATTAACGGAAGACGCCCCATGAGCCTGAAGGAAATCGGCGATCGCATGCATCTCACCAAGGAAAGAATCAGACAGATCGAAAAAGCCGCCCTCAGGAAGATTTCCGTTCCCGAAGTGATGGAAAAACTGGAAGCCTACGTAGCGTAACCGCCTGGTAACTACACCAGGCAACTACCTGGCCTAAGCCTAATCCGCCCAGGCTTTCCTTTGAACAGGGAAGGAGCCACGCTTAAGTAGGTATAAGCGATGGCATGCAATATGGATATGCCGTTCGGAACTTTCGTTCCGGACGGTTTTTTTGTCCCCGCAAACCCTTGAAAACATTTGGCTTGAGGCGGCGACGGGCGGTGAGTTCGGGCCGGGCCGAGACATGCCCGGCGGGGCCTCGCGGCAAACTCCGCGAGGCCCCGC
>LVBN01000027.1 GCA_001603165.1 Spirochaetales bacterium Spiro_12 | reverse complement strand
GGAATAGGCGGCGGGAAGATTTTTCCACAAAAATCTTCCCGCCGCCGAAACGCGAAGAACAGAGAACGCAAACTATTATTTCATGTCCTCTATCGCCGCATCGACGATAGCCTTGCCGACCTTGGGCACCCAGGCGTTATAGACCGGGGCCAGCTTGTCCTTGAATGCCTGGATCTGGGCGGGCGTAAGGTCGGTGATGACCATGCCCTTGGACCGGGCTGCGGCATAGGCATCTTCCGCCGTTACACCGTACTTGGTCTTCAGGAGGTTAGCGGACTTGGTCCCGTCCAGGTACGCCCTGGCCAGGGCTTTCTCGTATTCGCCGGCCTCGAGAGCGGCTTCGGCGATCGCCTTCTGGATATCCTCGGGGAAGGATTTCCATACCCTCGCGTTCACCACGAATACCAGAGGATCGAGCACATAACCCCAGTTGGTCAGGTATTTGTGGTATTCCCAGATTTTGACGACGGTGAGCACGGACTTGGGATTCTCCTGCCCGTCGACGACTCCCTGCTGGAACGCGGTCACCGCATCGGCCCAGGACATCATGGTGGCGTCGGAACCGAGGGCCTTGAACATATCGATGAAAATCGGGGATCCGACGGCGCGGAACTTGAGCCCCTTCATGTCGTCAGGGTGCTTGATCTCTTTTTTGGAGTTGGTGATCTGCCTGTAGCCGTTCTCGCCCCAGGCCAGGAACTTGAGTCCGCCTTTTTCAAGCTGCTCGATGACCATCTTGCCGGCCTTTCCGTTTTCGATCTTGTCCACAGCCTCGTAGCTGGGCATGAAGAAGGGAAGGTTGAAGAGGTTGAGGGCGGGGACAACGCCGGAAGCGTTGATGGTGGATTCGACCGCGAAATCGATGGCACCGTCGGCAACGGCCTGGTACCAGTTAGTCTGCTTGCCCGCCAAAAGCGAGGATCCGAAATAGGGCTTCACGTTGACCTTGCCGTCGGTTTTTTCCTTGATGAGATCGGCCCAGCGCTGGGCTCCGGCACCCCAGTCGTAGAGCGGGCCGACGTTGACCTGCATCGTGTACTCCGCCTTAGGTTTGAAATCCGCGGCGAAGGCCTGGGTGGCCAAAAGGACGAACACCAGGGCTATGCCAAGTGCCAGAATTCTCTGCGAACGTTTCATTGTCGCCTCCTGAAAGGGATTGTAGTGCCGCCCGGGGCCAATGTCAAAGCAAAAGCCTTACGAACGACAAGTGCCGTGAATACGCATGCAAATAATGTGCCTTCCTCCGATGAATAACAGATAATTGCAGATAATTATTGAAAAAAAGCGAATGCGGGGCTCAGGAAAAGGAACCCGGGGCGATTGAAAGCCGCATACTGCCACACTTCAGACCTATCCGGGCTTTCCGATCTTGGCATGTATTTTCCCCACAGTGGCAAAAGACGGAAGATTTCTGCTCAATTTCGTGACACTTAAGACCGCGCCTGTACCGGATTGTAGCAGCGATTTGAAGGATATCTTTTCGGTTTTTTATTGCGGCCCGACGGAGGGCAGGATAGACTCCGTTCAAGGAGCGATAATGAATATTGCCACCTATCGTAGACCTTCGAACTTGGACGAGGCCTATGATCTAGTTGTCAAGCAAGGGGCTTACCCTCTTGGGGGAGGAGCCTGGTCCATGAGCGTCGGGAGACCCATAGCCTCGGCGGTGGATCTCTGCGATCTGGGACTGCGCTATATCAGAGTCGAAGGCAAGAATATCGCCGTCGGCGCTATGGCCACCGCGCGGGACTTGGAAAGATCCAGTCTCCTGGCGGATGTGTTCGGCCCGCTCTTTCCCGAGGCTTTGGGGGGAATCGCCGGCGTCCAGGTCAGGAATATCGTGACCGCCGGGGGGAGCGTGGCGGGGCGATATGGTTTTTCCGAGCTTCTCGTCGTGCTCCTCGCCTTGGATGCCAGCCTCGTATTTTATAACGATGGGACCAGGCCACTCTCGGAATACCTGGGCGCTCCCCGCGGCGGAGCCTTCCTATTGGAAAAAATTCTACTCCCTTTGGACAAAAAGGCCTCCTATCAGGGGCTGCGCCACGCCGCCACCGACTTTCCCGTTTTGTCGGTCTGCGCTTGCCGCGCCCGGGCAGGCTGGAGGATCGCCGTGGGCGCCAGGCCGGGAGTGGCGGCGATCTGCCCGGGGGCGGGCGCATCCCTCGGTTCGACCGGGAGCCCCGGCGAGCAGATGGCTTTGGAAGCGGGGCGGATCGCCGCCGGAGAGCTTTCCTTTGGCGAGGACCTTCGCGCCGGCGCCGAATACAGGCGTTCCGTTTGCTCAGTGCTTGTGGCCAGGGCCATACGGAGGATTTCCTATGATTCTTAGCTGTACTGTCAATAAAAAACCGGTCCGCCTGGAATGCGAGCCCGGAGAGGCGCTGGCGGATGTCCTGCGGGCAGCCGGTTATAAGGAAGTAAAAAAGGCCTGCGGTACGGGCAACTGCGGGCTTTGCACGATACTCTTGGATGAAGTTCCCGTGGCATCCTGTTCGATATTCGCCGCGAGGGCCGAAGGAAGGGCGATAACCACAATTCAAGGCCTCAAAAAGGAGGCCGAGGAACTGGGTGCCTATATCGCCGCCGAGGGCGCCGAGCAATGCGGCTATTGTTCCCCGGGTTTCGTGCTCACCGCTTTGGCGATGGAGAGGGAATTCCGCGCCCAGGGCATGGGACGATTCGACGAATTGGCGGCTCGGCATTATCTCGCGGGCAATCTTTGTCGTTGTTCAGGGTATCAGGGGCATATGAGGGCGCTCAAAAAATACTGGGAGGCCCGCAATGGATAAATCCTATTCCGTCGTCCACCGGAGCCTGGCGAAAATTGACGCCCTTGGCCTCATTCAGGGAAAACCCGCCTATACGGACGACCTGGCGCCCGGCGATGCCTTGGTGGTAAAGCTGCTTCGAAGCCCTTACGCCTTCGCCAAGATAAAATCCATAGATAAAAGCCAAGCCCTCGCCGTAGGAGGAGTAGCCTGTATCCTCGATTGGAAAGATGTGCCACGCATCCCCTATACCCGGGCCGGCCAGGGCCATCCCGAGCCCAGCCCCCACGATCGGTTCATCCTCGACAACTATGTACGTTACATAGGAGACGAAGTCGCCATCGTGGCCGCCGAGGACGAGGCGACCGCCGAAAAGGCGATTTCGCTCATAAAGGTGGAGTACGAGATTCTCGAGCCTCTCCTGGATTTCGAAAAAGCGATCGACAATACCGTGGTCGTCCATCCAGAATCGGAAATCCACGACATGTTTCCCATCGGCTTCGAACCCGGACGGAATATTGCCGCTTCTTATAAGATGCGCATAGGCGATGTGGAAAAAGAACTGAGCGCCAGCGATGTCGTGCTTCGGCGCAGTTTTTTCACCCAAGCCCAAGCCCATGTGGCGATGGAGCCGCACGCGGCCTTCGCCTCGCTGGATATCCACGGTCGTCTAGTCATAGTTTCCAGTACCCAGAATCCATTCCACACACGGAGGCTCCTCGCCCAATCCCTGGGCATTCCCATACGGGATCTGCGCGTTGTCAAACCGAGGATCGGCGGTGGTTTTGGCGGCAAACAGCATATCCATGTGGAGCCCTTCGTCGCCCTCGTCGCCCTGGCGACAAAACGCTCGGCGCGCATCGCCCTCACTAGAAAGGAGGTGTTCGAGTCCACGTTCACCCGCCATAGAATGAGGATCGATATCGAGGCCGGAGCCAACCGGAATGGTGTGCTGAACGTCATGGATGTAAGGGTGTTGTCCGATACGGGCGCCTATGGCGAGCACGCGCTGACGGTTTTCATGGTGGCTGGCTCCAAGACCCTGCCGTTGTACAACAAAATGAAGGCGGTAGGCTACGGGGGCGCTGTCGTCTATACCAACCATCTCTCCGCCGGCGCTTTCCGCGGATACGGAGCTATCCAGGGGAATTTCGCCCTGGAATCCATGATGGACGAGATCGCCCACGAGATACATATGGATCCGATCGAGTTCCGGGAACGCAACATGATTCGTGAAGGCCAAACCAGCGAAGTGTTCAAAATCATGGGCGAAGGGTCGGAAGGTGTGGAGATGGTTATCGAGTCCTGCAAGCTCGATCGCTGTATCGCCAGGGGAAGGGAGCTTATAGGATGGGATTCGAAGCGTCTTTCCTGGGAGGTCTCTCCCGGGATCGTTCGGGCTCATGGAATGGCCATCGCCATGCAGGGTTCGGGTATCCCGCTTGTCGACATGGGTTCGGCAACCCTGGAGCTTCAAGACGGGGGCTGGTTCAAATTGCGGGTGGGCGCGACCGATCTGGGAACCGGTAGCGACACGATCCTGGCGCAGATCGCCGCGGAAGCTCTTGGCGTGGGGCCCGAGGATATTAAGGTATATGCCTCCGATACCGATCACAGCCCTTTCGACGTGGGAGCCTATGCCTCCAGCACAACCTATGTCTCGGGCAACGCGGTGCTCAAGACGGCCCTGGCCATGAGAAAAGTCCTGGTCGAAGCTGTGGCCGAGAAATATGCCCTGAAGCCGGAATGCGTGGAATTCGACGGTAAAAACTTTTTCGGACCGGAAGGCGCCATGCTGACGAACCTGGTCGATTTGAGCTTCGATACTCTTTACCACGACCGGGCTCTCATGAAAACGCTCAGCTCAACGGCTTCCTTCACGGGCGGGAAAGCCCCACCCCCATACATGGCGGGTTTCGCCGAGATAGAAGTGGATCTCGGTACCGGTAAGGTAAAACTTCTCCGCTATGTCGCGGTGGTCGATTGCGGCACGACGATAAACCCAAATCTGGCCCGGATACAGGTCGAAGGCGGCCTTCTCCAGGGGATCGGAATGGCCCTGTTCGAACGGGTTGTTTTCGGCGATCGGGGGAAACTCATGACGAACTCGCTTTCCCGGTATGCGATACCGTCGCGGGAAGATGTGGGCGAGATAATCGTGGAATTCGCCGAGAGTTACGAGCCCTCGGGGCCGTACGGAGCCAAGTCGGTCGGGGAGATCGGGATCGATACTCCTCCCGCGGCCATCGCGAATGCCATATACAACGCGATCGGCGTTCGCCTGCCTCAGACGCCCTTCACTCCCGATGTGGTGTGGAAGGCGATTTTGGAACACGACCCAGGGCCAACGACACCAAAAAACCTAAGGCCACAAACACAGCTCCCACGATAAAAGATAAAGACGATGCCCTCGTCGGGAAATTATCCTTTATGTACGCGGTGATTTGCGGCCCCACGACACCGCCGGCCGCCCAGGCGGTGAGCACCACTCCATACATTACCGTCATTCTGCCGGCGCCGAACAATTCCGATATGGTGGCGGGCATGGTACCGAAGCCTCCGCCGTAGCAGAGGAGAATCCAGCAAAGCAGAATAGCGAATATCCAGGGGTTTCCCGTCAAGGCCAGGGCGGCGAAGACCGCCAGCTGACTTCCCAACATGATTCTGAAGGTTTTTATCCTGCCCGCCCGGTCGGAGACCGCTCCCCAGAGGAAACGCCCCAGGCCGTTAAACAGGGAGGTTATTCCGATCAATGTGGCGCCCATGCCGGCGAGGGTCGCGCCGGATAGGCCATTGTCGGCTTTTCTTAACAAATCCTGGAACATGGGCGACTGAAAGCCGACCACTGCTATTCCCGCGGTGATGTTGCAGAAGAACATTATCCACACGAGAACAAAGTCCTTCGAGGCGAGGAAGGGTTTCGCGTCCTTGAATGCTTCGGATGGGCGAACTTGGTTACCGGCTTTGCTTGCCGTCGGGTTGGAAAGTCCGAGCGAAGCGCCTATGGTCAGCACGGCGAAAAAGAGGGCTAGATACTGGAAGACCTTTACCAGGTCACCATTCGTCCAGGATAGAAGGCTGGGGGCCAGGATTTTACTCATAGCCAGCGCGCCGAAGCCGAAGCCCATCACCACGATGCCCGTGGCCAGGCCTTTTTTATCGGGGAACCACTTAGCCACGGTGGCTACGGGGGTTACATAGCCCAAACCGAGCCCCGTTCCCCCGATCACGCCGTAGCCTATGTACAAGAGCGGAAGGGAGCGAAGCGAAAGCGCGAAACCAGCCAGGGCATATCCCAGGCTGAAAAGAACGCTGCCCGACAGCGCGAGGGGTCTGGGACCCAGCTTGGGAAGAAAAATCCCTCCCACCGCGGCCGAAGTACCTAAGAAGAAAATAGCGAGGGAAAAGGTGAGGGAAACCTGGGTATTGTTCCATCCGTACCCTTCCATAATAGGTGCCTGGAAAAAACTCCAGGCATAGACAGTCCCCAGGCATAGCATCAATAGGGTAGCCATCACCACCATGGCCCATCTGTTTTTTCCGCCCTCGTTTCGGGCTTTTTCGCTCATACCAAAGCTCCTTTTCGGCGATTTCCTCCGTTTATCGGCGGCGGCCGAAAGTTTCACCCCAGTGTTGCCAAAGGACCCCGGCCTGTCAAGCTAATAGGGATAGGAACAGTAGATTAAAATGACGTTTTACATTTTGAACCTTTTTTGCGCTTTTTCGTTGACTGCGGGAAGAAGCTGTCCTATTATGGCTGGAAAGACACACTGTCGAGTCATCGGACGGATGAACGGGGAGCGGTTTGCGACAGCTCACGCAGTAGGGTCTGTGTATCACTGTGCTAAGGAGATAGTCCAATGTCGGAACTGATGGAGCAGTTGGTGGGGCGGGCGCGGGCGGCGCAGGAAGAGATTGAGTTTTGGAGCCAGGAGCGGGTGGACGAGATGGTGGCGGCGGTGGGGTGGGAGGTGTACAAGTACGAGCACGCCGAGGCCTGTGCGCGGCTTGCGGCGGAGGAGACGGGGATGGGGGTCTACGAGCACAAGCTGTCCAAGCATCAGAAGAAGGCGTTGGGGACGTTGCGGGATCTGGATGGGCTGAAGACGGTGGGGGTGATCGAGGAGGACGAGAAGAAGGGGTTGCTGAAGCTTGCCAAGCCGATAGGGGTGGTGGGGGCGTTGACGCCGGTGACGAACGCGACCTCGACGATAGCGTGCAACGGGTTACCGGCGCTGAAGTGTCGGAACGCGATAATCTTTGCGCCGCATCCGAAGGCGAAGGCGTCCTGCGATCTGGCTGCGGGGTACATGAGGGCAGGGTTGCGGAAGGTGGGGGCGCCGGAGGATTTGGTGCAGAATATCAAGGAACCGACGCTGGAACTTTCGCAGGAGCTTATGAGGAGTGTGGATTTGGTGATAGCGACGGGAGGCTCGCCGTTGGTGAAGGTGGCGTATTCGTCGGGCAAGCCGGCGTACGGGGTGGGGGCGGGGAACTCGACGGTGGTGGTGGACGAGACGGCGGATTTAAAGGATGCGGCGACGAAGATCAGGGACGGGAAGATCTTCGACAACGCGACCTCCTGCTCGTCGGAGAACTCGGTGGTGATCCAGGAAAAGGTCTACGACCAGATGGTGAGCCTGCTGAAGGGCTTGGGGGGGCATCTGTGCGACGCGGAGGAGAAGGCGAAGCTGGGCAAGCT
>LVBN01000026.1 GCA_001603165.1 Spirochaetales bacterium Spiro_12 | reverse complement strand
GGGCGACAGTTGGTCGCGGCCTTAGCGGATCGGCGGCCCGAGGATTCCCTTTCCGTTTTGCTTCTTCCCGGGGAAAATATTCCCCAACCCTTTGTCGGCAAGGTTCTCGTCGAACGGGGCGACCTGCGGAATCCGGACAGCATCCGCAGGGCAATCCGCGGCAAGGACCTGGTGTTCCACCTGGCCGGCCATATTTCATATTGGATCCTGGACGCCGAAACGCTCAAGGCGGTGAATGTGGATGGAGTGAGGGCGATCGTCCAGGCCTGCATGGACTTCGGGGTCAAGCGGCTCGTTCACGTTTCCTCGGTGGGCGCCATCGGCTTTGATCCGCTGGGGTTCCCGGCGGATGAGGCAAGGCCCTTCAATTGGCCCGACAATTTCCACTATATGACCACGAAACGGGACGGTCAAAGAATCGTCGAACAGGCCGCGCGAGAAAAGGGCCTGGACGCGGTGATCGTAAATCCCGCTTCCATCATGGGGCCCGGGGATCCCGAGCCGTATTCGGCCCATAACAGGCTATACGGCAATATGTTCAGGCTTCCCGTTTTCATTGGAACCTTCGGCGGAGGCTTGGCGGTCGTCGACGTCCGGGACTTGGTGGCAACCATCCTCGCCGCCGCCGAGCGAGGGCGATCCGGCGAATCCTATCTTTCCGTAGGGGCGAATGTACCCTACAAAGAGGTGCTTTCCCTGATGGCGCGCCATGCGGGAAAGAAATTCCTTCCCATCGTCATTCCCTCCTTCGCCCTGGCCTGCGCCGGATGGCTCGCGGAACTCCTCTCCCGCCTTACCCGCCGAAGGCCGCTGTTAACCCTCGCCTACGGGCGGCTCTCGGGATGGACCGCCTATTATTCCAACAGAAAGAGCATCGACGAGCTTGGGGTATCCTACCGCCCCCTGGACCAGACCATAGGGGACGGCTGTGCCTATTACGCTTCCGCCTTCTCCAACCCAGGAGAAGAACCGGCTCGGATCCATCCCTGAGCGCGGTACCAGCGCCCGGTCTCGGCAATCGCCTCCGCGGTGTCGACCAATGGGGAAAAGTTTATCAGGCTTTGCGCCTTCGCGGTCGAAACGACCCAGCGATGTTGACGCATCTCGAGGATCTTGTTCTTGTCGATGAGCGGAGGTTGCTTGAGGAAGGGTTTCAAGGTTTCGGAGCAAACTGAAATAATCCCTATCATGACTTTCGATATATGAATCCGTACGGTCTTCTTTCCCAAGGCCTTTTCAACCATGGCCGAGAACTCGTCCCAGTCGTACGGCCGGGCGTCCGCGATGAAAAAGGCCTGGCCGAAGGCCTTCGGATTCAGGATGGAGGAGACGATAGCCGCCGCCAGGCTTTTGACATAGACCAGGGAAGTGATATGGGTATCGCCGGTTACAATCCGCAGCCCTTTGTCGATCAGCTTGAAATATTTGCAAAAATCCCGATCCCGGGGACCGTATACGCCAGGAGCTCGTATAAAGCTGCAATGCATCAATCCTCGTCGCTCGTAACCGAGCAGCGCCGTCTCCATGGCCGCCTTACTCCTGGCGTAGGGCGTCAAGGGATTGAAGGGATCTTCCTCGATCGAACAGCAACCATCGGCGCAGGGTCCCATCACCGCCTGGGTGCTCATGCAGATTATTTGCCGAGGTCCATCTTCGAGGGAAAGCGCCGCCTCCACGAGATTCACCGGGCCTTCCTTGTTGATTTTGAAAAACTCTTCCTCGGATTTGGCGCGGGTCAGGCCAGCGATGTTGACGATGGCATCGCAACCCCGGAGAAAAGGCGGAAGGCTTTCTTTTTCGGTGATGTCGCCCTCGAAAAAACGCAGGGGCAGGTCCTTGAGCCAGCGCCTGTCCTCGCCGGGCAAGACAAGGCAATGTACCTCCCAATCCCGGGCGAGAAGCAGCTCGACCACATGACTCCCTATGAATCCGGTTCCGCCGGTGACCGCTATACGCAAACAGCTCTCCTGTTTTTCGATCCTTCAAATCGTGATAGTATACTTGCGGAAGCCTTTCATCAATCTAAAAACGCAGGGGAAAAAGCCAATGGGGCCTCAACGTTCCGCCTGGCGGAAACCGCTTCTGTACATAGCGGTGGCGTCGCTGTCGTGCATTCTGTTTTTCCACCTCACCTCGCTCGACGCCGGGGCCGCGAGAAGCCTGCCGATACTCGGGGCACTCCCCGGCGATCTTCCCGGATATTGGATGCGTTTTATCCTTTCATTTTCGCTCTTGGGAATCGTTCCGGCCCTTGCAGCCCTGCTGTTCAGGGAGCGACCGGCGGCCCTCGGGCTGTCTCTCAAGGTTCCGCTACTCAAAAAACCCTGGTTTTGGCTTCTAGTGCCCCTCGCGGCGGGAATCGGAGCCCTCGGCGCCCTTTCCCCCGATCTGGCGGCGTATTATCCCTATTCCAGAGACCTGATACAGCGGGTGCGCGAAACGGGTTTTTCGTCTTTTTTCCTGCATTTTGCCGCTTACGCGATTCTTTATTACCTGCCCTGGGAGTTTTTTTTCCGAGGTTTCCTCTTGCTTCCCTTCGCGTTCCAGGCAGAGCCCATCCTCAGCCCCGCTTCTAAAAAACCGACCGCCGAAAAAAGCCTGCCTTCCGCGATGGCGGCCCTCGTTTTTTTCCAAACGATTCCTTCGACCATGCTCCATTTTGGGCACCCTCTCTCAGAGCTTTTGAGCGCGATACCGGCGGGTATTTTCTTCGGTTTCCTGGCCTGGAAAACGAAATCGATCTTCCCCGGATTCTTCCTCCATGCGGCGATCGGGTTCGGCACGGATCTCTTCATAGTCCTGAGCCAGGCGGGATACCTGGGATGAGCCGGGGAAGGACTATTCTGCTCACCGGAGCATCGGGTTTCATCGGCACTCATTTAGCCGAAAGGCTCGTCGCCAACGGCGACGAGGTTCGCGCCCTCCACCGGCGGGAAGAGCCCCCCAAAGCCCTGCTTTCGCTCCGCGAGCGCTATGGGGAGGGGCTTCGGCTTTATAGGGCCGAGTTGGGGGACCAAAGGCGGATCGCCGAGGCTCTGGAGGATGTGGAGGCCGTCGTTCATACGGCCGCGCTCGCCTTCGATTGGGGGAGTATGGACAGCTTCGTCCAGACGAATTATCAGGCGACGGTAAACCTTCTCCACGCTTCCCGGGAAGCGGGGGTGAAAGTCTTCTTATATATGAGTTCAGCGGTCGTGCAGGGCTTCGGCCCCCATGTGGATTCCACCGAGGAAGGGCCCTACTATCCCCTCAAATATCCGTATCCAATTACAAAAAAAATGGCCGAGGACTATGTCCTGTCCAAAAACGAACCGGGATTCAGGGTAACGGCGATCCGTCCCTGCAATGTATACGGGCCTGGCGACAGAACCAGCACCTACGCCATGTACGAGGCGATTCTGGATGGGGTTTTCGGCTACATAGGCACGGGAGAGGCTCTTACCTGCCCCATTTACATCGACGATCTCTGCGCGGGAACCCTGGCCGCCCTGGACGCTCCCCGGACCGCGGGGCAGGCGCTCCTCCTTACCGACGGATCCAAGGTTAGCTGGAAAGAGTACTGCCGCGTCATGTACGCGGCGGTAGGCTCCACAAAAAAGCCTTTGAGCCTTCCAACCCCTCTCGCCGCCCTTTCGGCCAGAATAATGTGCTTAGGAGCCAAGCTCATAGGCGCCGGCGCTCCTCCTCTTACCAGCTATCGGGTGGAGCAGGCTTCGCAGGACTACCATTTCTCGAACGCCAAGGCCCGGAGGCTCATAGGATTTTCGCCCAGGGTTTTTTACGAAGAAGGCTTGCATCGCACCGCCCAGGCATTTCTCCAGGAGCGCGCGGGGAATGGCGACAAAAGGCCATGAGCGTCGAATTTGCCATACCGGGGCTTTTTTAACTACCTTATATTCCATAATGTCTCATAATGGAGGGATATATTGGCAACCATAACATTCAAGGGCAATCCGGTTTCCACCATTGGCAGCCTGCCCGCCGTCGGGTCGGTGGCGCCCGACTTTTCACTGACCCGCGACGATCTTTCCGATACCGGACTCGTACAGTTCGCCGGCAAGGTCAAGATACTCAATATAGTGCCCAGCCTGGACACCGGGGTTTGCGCGGCAAGCGCCCGGGCTTTCAACAAGGCCGCCGAGAACCTTGGAAGCGTAGTCGTCCTGACGATCAGCAGGGATCTTCCCTTCGCCCAGAAGCGTTTTTGCGAAGCCGAGGGCATCAAGGCGGTCGTCCCTCTTTCGGAGCTGAGAAACCGCGAATTCGGCAAAAAGTATGGTGTCGAGATGACCAGCGGTCCCCTGGCCGGCCTTCTTTCCAGGGCCGTGGTGGTGCTGAACAGGGATAACAAGGTTGTCTATACCCAGCAGGTCCCCGAGATCGCCCAGGAACCGGATTACGCCGCCGCCCTCGCCGCCGCCAGGTCCGCGCTTTAGCGGTGGGGGTGACCGGAAAGCGACCGCCTGATCGCCCCAGCGCCCAGGGCCAAGGCCAGGAGTAGGGTTGGGGTCGGGATTAGAATTAGGATTGGGATCAGGGCCAGGAACTCATTCTTGTCAAACCCGTCGGGAGAATCGATCCCCGACGGGTTTTTCAATCTCATCGTTCCCAGCGATCCAAGATTTTCAAATATCTATCCTTGACTTCGGACACTACGTCTTTCCAGGTTCTGCAGAGGGTCCTCTGGGCGTTTTCGGCGATTTTGCGATGCTTTTCTTCGTCGCCCAGAGCCTGGACGATCCTTTGGGCGAAGGCCTCGCGATCGTTCTCGCACAGGTATCCGTTTTCCCCGTCCTTGATAACCTCCGCGGCGGTGCAACCCTTGATGAGCACCGCCGGGGTCTTGAAGGCCGCGGCCTCCCTCACCACCAAGGGAGCGTTATCGTATAAAGAGGGGAAGAGGAAGATATCGCCCCGGGCATAGATGCACTGGAGAAGCTCCCTGTCGAACACGACATCGTGGAAGATCACCCTATCGATGATACCGAGTTCCCTGGCCCAGGCTTGGAGCTGGGGCTTGGCATAACCTCCGCCCACGAAAACCATCCTGAACTCGGGCAGGGCCCTCATGACCACCGGAAGGGCGTTTATGAGGAACTCGAGGTTCTTTTCCAGAACATGCTGTCCGACATAGAGCCCGACGGGGACGCCGGCGGGGAGATTGAGGTGCTCGGCGCCCCGCTTCCAATGCGCGGATATATCGGGCACCGCCTCCATGTCTATGCCGTTTTCCACGACATCGTAGGGTCCCTTGTAACCGTATTCCCGCAAGGTCTTGGCCACCGACTCCTGGGGGACCCAGACATGGTTCACGCTATAGTAAAAATCCACAATCCTTTTGATTTGATCGTCCACGATAGGCTTTATCGCAATGGCGCGCTGCAGGTCGTCCCGGTATTTCGAATGGAAGGTAGCCACCATGGGAATGCCTTTTTCCTTGGCCACCCTTCTGGCGAAAACTCCGGCCGTAAATGGAGTATGGGCATGGACGATATCGAAATCCCGATTTTTCAAAACCAGCTTCAAGCGCAGATCCAGATCCGGAAGGCCTAAGCGATAGGGAGGCCTGACGATCGTCGGCACCGACAAGAAACGAATCACCTTGAATGGATCACTGTCCTCGTAGTTGGGGATGTAGGGAGTGACGACATAGGCCGGCCCGAGCATCTTTTCGAGCCAAAAAGCGTAGTTTTTTACGGTTATCGTGACTCCATCCATTATGGGCACGTAACCGTCGTTAAATAGACCAGTCGTTATACTCATCATATGGACCATACCGATGGACGGGATTAAAGTCAACCAAACCCCGGGCAGGGACTATAAAACGGCCCTCGTCCAAGGCGGAAACGGGGGACTATTCCGCCGTCACGTCGCAGCTGCGGCCGCCGCATATCCGGAGAAGTTTTTCGTAACTTAAGGGAACCCCGGTGGCGTCGTTGCCCGCGGCCGGGTAGATCGTGTCCCAAACCTTAAGGCTGTCATCGACGTAGATTTCCATGCCCTCCAGGCCGAAGGGGCAGACGCCGCCAGGCCAGAAGCCGGTGAGGGCGAAGGTTTCCTCGGCCTTGGTCATGGACATCTTTTCGCCGCAGAGTCGCTTGATCTTACCGGACGAGACCTTTTGGTCCCCGGCGCAGACCACCATGACCACGCGGCCGGAGGCCCCTTTGAACAGAAGACTCTTGGCTATTTGGCCGACCTCGACCCCTATCTTAGCCGCAGCGGTCTCGGCGGTGGGGGTCGAGCCCTCCTCGAACTCCAAAGCCGAAAGGCCCTCGGCGTCGAGTATTTTTTTTACCTTGTCGGGTATCATGGCTCATTATAATGTCATAACGCCCAGGGACAGGTCAACGCGGATCTCATTCCCAGCGGGTCAGTGCCCGGGCGACAACCTGGGACTCCCTGAGGATAATGGAATGGAAATCCCCCAATTCGTTCTTCCTCCAGCAGGCGACCAGACGCTCTCCCCGTTTAGCTTCCGACACGAAGTCCACCTTGATCCTCCTGGCCTGACCGGAGCCCCGTTCCTCGGGCGGGACCGCATCACAGAGCCAGTTTACGAAATGCGCATTGTTGACGTGCCCGTTGTTGTCGATATGATACGGCGACACATCGAGGCCGAAGGCGGACCGCCAGCCTGAGTCTTCGGGTTTGCCGGACAGCTCCACAGGAAAGAGGCCGGGCTCATGGAGCCCGGGGGATAGGTCGGCGTAGGGAAGCGGCCTGTCCACCTTCAAATCGGGATCGAGTATCCGCTCGGGGCGAAGTGGACGGCCATTTTCAATATCGTAGATAAAATAATTATAGAGAGCTCCGGCCATCCGGCGCCCCTGAGAATCAAGTAATTCCATACAACGCATGGCGAAAACGCGTTCGGTGCCAAAAGGCCAGGTCCGGACCACCACCCTGTCCCCTGTCAGAGGCAGCCGCTCAATCCCGATATCGATGCGGGAGAGCATCCAGGTCCGCCCGAGGGAAAACAGGGCGTCCATACCTATACCAAGCTTCGCCGCGTGTTCGCCCGCCGCTTCCTGAAAAAAATTGGCCAGGGAAAAGGGCTTCAAGGGGCCGCCGTATCCGCAATCGTATCCTCGTATAAGATGTTCGGTATCAAGGGCTTCTATCGACATGAATTGTACTATAATAAAAAAAGCCCCGCGGCGTAAGGCGTGCTATACTTTCGAGGAAGGGTACAACAGTGTGCGGAATAGTTTCTTTGGCCTATGGTTCGGATGCGAGCGGTCTGGGCAAGATAGCCAACGCCCTGCTTCTGCGCCTGGAATACCGGGGCTACGACTCCACCGGCGCCGCTTTTATCGATACCCGGGGCAATGTGTTGCTGCGAAAAGCGGTGGGCGCTCCTTCCAAGGTTTGTCCGGCCATGGGCATCGACGCCGCCTCGGGTCAGCGTTTTATCGGCCAGGTTCGCTGGGCCACCCGAGGATCGGTCAGCGAAGCGAGCAGCCAGCCCCATCATGTCCATTGTCAAAAAGAATTGCTCGGGGCTCACAACGGTTTTATCGATAACCTGGGGCCGCTCAAGACTTGGCTCGGCTCCCGGGGGCATGCCATCGTATCGGACAACGACGGCGAGGTCCTCGTACATCTCATCGAAGAGCATTACGTGGCCAACCAGGGCTTGCGGAGCGCAGACTTATCCGGGCTGAGACAGGCCTACGCGGCTTCCGGCCTGCGGGAGGGCGTTCCGGACGGCGTGTTGCGCATGATTGACGCTCTTCGTAAGGCTCAAGTTCTGGCAGGAGGGGCATATTCGGCCGTCGTGGCGGACCCGGATCTGCCGGGAATTTTCGCCATCAACTCCGGTTCCTCCCTTTACGCGGGAGTCGGCAGGGACGAATACGGCGGCTTCGTCATAGCCTCCTCGGACCTCACCTCGGTCTTGTCGAAAACCCGTTCCCTGATTCCCGTTTCCGAAGGGGAAGGACTCTGGTTTTCCGGCTCAGGGCCGATACTTTTCAGCCTTTCCGGAGTCCTTCGGTTTTCGAGGCCCGCGCCCAGGCGTTCGAAAGTATCGATCAGGGAAACCCGGCTCGATTCGAGGTACAAACACTTCATGCAGCAGGAGATCATGGCCGGACCCGCCATGATCGATCAACTTCTTCGGTATTACTTCGTGCCCGACGAAGAAAAGAAGCTGGCGGGCGTTTTCGAAGAGTTTCAAGATATATGCATAAAATCGGCCAACTCATTTTCTTCAGTGGCTGAACGATCAGCGATGGGCGATATTGCCGATGACATCAACGCATTGTTCTCATCGGCATCGTGGAACTCGATACGGTCGCGCATCGCCGATCAGGACTTAGTTTCAACCACAAAAAAAGACTTTTCCTGTGATGAGGCGGAACTCTTCACCGAACTCTCGCAAGAGACGCCCGGGATGGCAAAGGACCTTTATCTCCTCGACGCCATCCTCGTGTGGATGAAGCGAAAAGCCATAGCCGCCTATGTGGATCAATTCCGCGCGACCTTGAAGGGAGCGCAAAAAGCGGGGGGAAGGATTTATCTCGCGGCGTCGGGCAGCTCGTATCACGCCGCCCTCACGGCCGCTTATTTTTTCAACG
>LVBN01000025.1 GCA_001603165.1 Spirochaetales bacterium Spiro_12 | reverse complement strand
TCAAGGCATGGATTTCCTTGGCCTTCGCGATGGCGCCGGCCATCCCCTCCCTGCCGGGAGTCAATACTATCCGGGCACCGTAGGCCTTGAGCAGCAAACGGCGCTCGACGGACATGGAATCGGGCATGGTGAGGACGCAGCGATAGCCCCGGGCGGCGGCGAGCATGGCTAAGGCGATGCCCGTATTTCCGCTGGTGGGTTCCACGATGGTCGAACCGGGCTTTAGCCTGCCATCCTCCTCCGCCGCCTCTATCATGGAAAGGGCGATCCGATCCTTGACGCTGTGGCCGGGGTTCCAATACTCGAGTTTCAACGCCACTCCGGCCACCCCGCCTTTAGTCAAATTCCGCAGTTCCACCAGGGGGGTGTTGCCTATAAGCTTCGAAATGTCCTTCGAAATATTCATCCGCGTCTCCTTTGGAGAATCAAGCTGTAATGATAACCCGGCGCATCGCAAAAGCCTTCGACGCAAATCGGGATAAAAAGAGGACCGCCCTTTCGGGCGGTCCTCTTGGGAATCCAATCCGAAAGGGAGGCTATATTTTTTCCAGACAGTCGATCCCGGGGAGCGCTTTCCCCTCGAGGTATTCCAGGCTCGCGCCGCCGCCGGTGGATACGTGGCTCATCTTGTCCGCAAGGCCGAACTTGTTTACCGCGGCCACCGAGTCGCCGCCGCCCACCACGGTCAGGGCCCCCCTGCCTGTGGCCTCGGCCACCATCGTGGCTATTTCCTGGGTACCCTTGGCGAAGGCCTCGAATTCGAAGACACCCATGGGGCCGTTCCAGAGCACGCTTTTGGCCGAAGCCAGGACAGCCCTGTAGGATGCCAGGCTCTTGGGCCCCACATCCATACCCATGAGATCGGCGGGTATATCCAGGCCCGTCACGCTCAGGGGCTTGGCCTCCGGGGAAAAGGATGAGGCGCAGACATGGTCCAAGGGGAGGAGAATCTTTACCTTAGCCCTTTCGGCCTGGGCAAGAAGCTCCCCGGCCATATCGAGGAAGTCGGGCTCCACCAGGCTCAAGCCCACCTGAACGCCCCGAGCCTTGAGGAAGGTATAGGCCATGCCTCCGCCGATGATGATAGCGTCGGCATTTTTTATAAGACTCTGCAGCACGGCGATCTTGGTGGAAATCTTAGCCCCTCCGATGATGGCGACCATGGGCTTGGGGGGCGATTTGAGCATGGGCTCAAGATGGGCCACTTCCTTTTCCATAAGGAGGCCCCCTACGCTGATCTTGCTGAACCTGGCCACCGTGGCGGTGGAAGCGTGGGCCCTATGGGCGGTGCCGAAGGCGTCGTTTACGTAGACATCGCCGTAGGAAGCCAGTTCCCTGGCTAAAATCTCCTGGACGGCGGGGTCTTTGGAAGTCTCTTCCTTGTGGAAGCGGGTATTTTCCAGCATGACGATGGAACCGGCGGGCAGGGCTTCGATAGCCTCTTTCTGCCCCTTGCAGGAAGGAAGATACATCACCGGCCTGCCCAACAAGCCCGAGAGATAGTCGGCTATCGGTTTTATGCGGTGCTTCCCATCCAGGTATTTTTCCAGGTCGAAGGCCTTGCCGTCCCGCAGGGCCTTTTCCTTGGCCTTGGCCGCATCCTTGTCCGGATCGCCAAGGTGGGACATAAGCACCAAGCGCTGGGCGCCCGAGTCCAAAATATAGTTGATCGTAGGCAGCGCCGCCCTGATGCGGGTGTCGTCCTGAACAACGGCATCCTTCATGGGCACGTTGAAATCGACCCTCATGAGCACCTTGGCGCCGGCCAGGTCGATGTCTTTGACTGTCTTTATCATGGCGGAAGACTCCTTGCGGGGGGCGGCCCTCCCTGGAGGGCCGCCCCTATCGGAAGAGGAAACCTTATTTCTTCGAATCCATATAGCGGAGCAGGTCCACTACCCTATTGGAATACCCCCACTCGTTATCGTACCAGGACACCAGCTTGAAAAAGCGTTTTTCGTCCTTGAGGTTGTTCTGGAGGGTGGCCAGGCTGTCGTAGATGGAAGACCTGGGGTCGTGGATGAAATCGGTGGAGACCAGCTCCTCGTCGGCGTAGCCGAAGAGGCCCTTGAGATAGGTCTGGGAGGCTTTCCTCATCAGGGCGTCGATCTCCTCGATGGAGCTGTCCTTCTCGGACCTGAAGGTGAGGTCCACCACGGAGACCGTGGGGGTGGGCACGCGGAAGGACATGCCGGTGAGCTTGCCCTTGGTCTCGGGCAGAACCTCGCCCACGGCCTTGGCGGCCCCGGTGGTGGAGGGAATGATGTTGATGGCCGCGGCCCTTCCGCCCCTCCAGTCCTTCTTGGAAACCCCGTCCACGGTCTTCTGGGTGGCGGTGTAGGAATGGATGGTGGTCATGAGTCCGGTCTCGATGCCGATGCCTTCCTTGAGAAGCACATAGACCAGGGGAGCCAGGCAGTTGGTGGTGCAGGAAGCGTTGGAGACAACGGCGTGCTTGGCCGGATCGTACTTCTCATGGTTGACGCCCATGACAAAGGTGGGGATTTTCTTGTCCTCGGACTTGCTCTTGGCCGGGGCGGTGATGATCACCTTCTTGGCTCCCGCCTCCAGGTGTCCGAAGGCCTTCTCGTCGGAGAAGAGGCCGGTGGCTTCTATGACATACTCTACGCCCAGTTTTGCCCAGGGGAGGTTCTTCAGTTCTTTTTCCGCCATGATGCAGGCGATCTCGTGGCCGTTTACGATAAGGATATCGTCTTCGGCCTTGGTCGGATCGCTCTTTCTGGTACCGAGCCCCGCCTTCATCTTGCCCTGTACCGAATCGTACTTGAGCTGGTAGGCGAAGTATCCGGCATCGGTGGCGATATCGACCACGGCTACGACGTCAATCTTATCCTTGCCCAAAAGCCCCTGGTCGACGATGGACTGGAACACCAGCCTTCCGATCCTTCCGAAACCATTGATAGCTACTTTCATGGAGTTCCTCCTTGGGAACAGAGTAGGTTACTCGAAGGCGGGCTACGCGCCGCCTGAACAGCCGCACCGAGACGGCATCGCTATTAATGGATAATTAAATATCCATTTTTAGGCCACCGTGTCAATACATTCAGCGATACTGTATAAGACATGAAAAGCTTTTTCTAGGGGATGGGCCATTTTAAAACCATCCGGCTTCCGGCGGAACTCGGATAGATGGCTTTGGAAATCCGGCGGCTACGACAGGGCTAAATCCCCCATCGCCAACCAGGCCGCCGCTTCCACACTAAACTCAATTGACCAAGAAACCCCGCTCGTATACCCTTAACCCCATGGCAGGAAAAATTCGTCAGGGTATGCCCCTCCTCGGCGCCCTCGCCCTCGCCTTTGTCCTTTTTTTGGGCCTGGGCTTGGGGCTGGGACTCGGCGGCACCCTTAATACCATACGGACAGAGAATTTTACCGAATTCCAGTCGGCACTGCCCACCAAACTCTACGATGTCAAGGGCCGCCTGATCACAGAGTTCTTCTCCGCGGAAAAACGGAATCCCGTGACTATTCAGGAACTCCCCGACCATCTCATCGGGGCCTTCATCACCAGGGAGGACCAGTCTTTTTTCCGACACAGGGGCTTTACCGTCAAAGGCCTCGCCAGAGCCGTGGTAGGACAGCTGATCAATCGAAATCTCGGCGGAGGCTCCACCATCACCCAGCAGCTTGCGGGCACCCTCTACGCCGACAGACGCGACATTTCCATACGGCGCAAGATCATAGAACTTTGGTGGGCTCTTCAGATCGAACGGCGCTTCACCAAGAACGAGATACTCGAGATGTATCTCAATAAGATGGTCATGGGCGCGGCGGGGGTCTACGGCGTCGAGGCGGCCAGCCAATACTTTTTCGGACACCCCGCCTCGGAATGCAGCCCCGCGGAGTCGGCGCTCCTGGCCATACAGCTTTCAAGCCCGACCAAATACAATCCCTTCAAAAATCCCCAGATAGCCCAGGCACGTTCCCGCTACGTTCTCGACGAGATGATAAAAAACGACTACGTCAGCAGGGAAACGGCCGATGCCTCGTTCAACTCCTACTGGGATAACTTCGACTATACCAGGGTTTCGTCGGCGGCCTATTTCATGCGGGACGACAAGGCGCCCTGGTTCAGTTCCTATGTGCTCTCCCAATTGGAGGATATGCTCTACGGTTCTTTCGACATTTATTCCGACGGGCTGGCCGTCTACACAACCCTCGACCTGGATCAGCAGGCTATCGCCGAAGCCTACATGAAACGAGGACTGGAACAGGCCAACAACTCCTACAGGAGGGCCTCGGCGCTCCGCCTCTCTTCCGCGGAAGGGGTCTATACGCCCATCGTGGAGCTTTTAGGCCTCGCCTTCGACCTGAAGCCCCTCTTCGTATCCAATTCCCGGAACGAATACCAAGCCTACGAGTACTATACCTCCCGCATCAATCCTCTTCTCGAGGCTTTTTCCCTCAGTTTCGGCCTTACCGAGCTCAAAAGCCTGGCGGGAGCGGGCAATGCCAAGCTTAAGAGCAATCTGGAAAAAACCACCGTCGAGGGCGCCTTCGTAACCATAGACAACGAGACGGGATATATAACCACCCTTATCGGCGGATCGGAATACAGCATGGCCAATCAATGGAACAGGGCTACCCAGGCCAAGCTCCAACCTGGTTCGACCTTCAAGCCCCTGTACTATTCCGCCGCCATCGATTCGGGCAAGCTGACCGAAGGCAGTCTTATCTACGATTCGCCCACGATTTTCTACAACGAAGACGGCACTCCTTACATACCCCTTAATTTTAGGGGCGAATGGGCAGGCACGGTGCTCGCGTGGAAGGCCCTGGCCCGTTCGATGAACGTACCGTCGGTCAAAGTGCTGCAGATGGTGGGATTCGACGCGGCCATCAAAAGAGCGGCCGCCCTTCTGGGCATAGAGGATCCCGCGGAGATCCAGAAGACATTCCCCCGGGTCTATCCCCTCGCCTTGGGCGTCGTGGGCGTCAAGCCCATACAGATGGCCAGGTCCTACGCGGTCTTCGCCAACGGCGGCAAGGCGGTGGAACCCATAGCGATTCGTTATGTTGAGGATAGAAACGGCACGATACTTCTCGAACCGGAAAAGGATGCCCGGGAAAAATTGAGAAAGATGGGTTCTTCGATCCAGGTCGTCAGCCCCCAAAACGCGGCCATCATGATCGATATGCTCAAACGGGTGGTGGCCTCTGGCACCCTTGCCGGCTCCACGGCCTCCGGGGGAAAGATGCGGCAAACGGGGGCGAAGGGAAGCAGCTATACGATTCCCCTGGCCGGTAAAACAGGTACGACCCATAACTGGGCCGATGCCTGGACCGTGGGGTCCAGCCCCTATTATACCGCCGCCATATGGTTCGGCTTTGACAGGGGAAGCAATTCCCTGGGCGTGGAACAGACGGGAGCGACGATCGCGGCGCCCATTTGGGCCGATTATATGAGGGATATCCATAAGGGTCTGGAATTCAAGGATTTCCCCCAACCCCAAAGCGGGCTTGCCAGGGTTTCCGTCTGTTCCGTATCGGGATTACTACCCACCGAGTATTGTGACGAGGGTACGGTGAGCCTGCTTTACCTGGAGGGCAGCCAACCCTTAAGCAGCTGCGATCTTCATAAGGACAAGGGCCAGGAAGCGACGGCGCTTTTGCAAAAGCTTTTAGGAGTCAGCGCCACCCCGGCCCCCGGAGAGGGATCAGAATCGGACAGCCTCCAGGGCCTGCTCAATCTGGATACGAACCTGACTATCGACCTTCCCTAAGGCTCAGGCCCGCCCGGTTTCCGGGCAGGGGACTTTCGGATTCGCGCTTGAGGTCTTCTGTCTTTTCCTGGGGGGATAGCCCATTACAAGCGAAGCCAGGAGTACCGCTGCCCCTGTTAAAAGCGAGAGCAATTTTATAATGCCGTCGGGCAGGCCGCTGGAACGGCCTGAGCGAATCGGCTCGAGCCGTTCCGCCCTGGGGGAAGCCAAGGTGGTATCCACATTGGTGAGTTGGATGATTTTTTCATCGGTCCTGATATAGCCGATGGAACGCGCCTCCCGGGCTATTCTGTCCCGGTCCGAGACCAGCGCTTCCTTGCTTTCCGACAGGGCGGCGTTTTCCATTGAAAAAGCCTTTAGCTGAAGCTCCATCCGGGCGATATCGGCTTTGACCTCCCTATACGCCAAAAACCCCGCCTGCCCGGCGATGAGGGAAAGAACGCAATATGCTATGATGGAAGCGCAAAGCGCGTTGGAGAGGGAGTCGGCGATGGCTTGCGGGATTCGCCGCCGGGACGAGGAGTTTTTCGACGAGAAACTACGCCGCGCCGCGGATCCTTGTCCCGACGCGACGTGCTGAGAAGAGGCGTCCATTGCCTACATTTACGGAAAAAGCCCTCTTCGCCTTTAGGGATATCGGAACTCTTGTAAAGCATTCATCGGTTGGTATAATGGAACAAGGATGGGAGAATCCATAGTGGGACAGCAAAAAGAAGACTATAGCGACCCCGCCCGGGAAAAACCGGGCAGCCTCCTCGGCGAGGGAGCCTTTGTCAGCCCCGAAGAGCTCGAAGGAATGCTCGCGGCCTTGGAGGAACAGGACGGCCGCTTTCTGGAAAGCGGCGGAAGTCTTCAAAACGAAGACGATGGCGTTTTCCTCTCCCCCGAAGACATCGGCGAACCCCAGTCTCCAAAAACGATACAAGAAACGGCCGTGGAAGAAATTCCCGGGGAATCCCCCTCCCCCCAAAAAGAAAATCCCGAAAGATCGAGACACGAACTCGAAGATCCGGCCCTTCTATCGAGAATCGCCTCCGAACTCCGTTCGATCAAATCGGAACTCAGCCATTTGAAAAATAGCTATGACGACGTCCTTACCCAGACGACCGCCGCGGTCCGCGATTCGAATTCCGCGCCGGGTTCTACAGAGATCAAGGAGCCGCAGGCTCCTGCCATATCCGAAGCGCTTTACCAGGACATGAAAAAGCTTCTCGGTTATCTGGACAGGCTCCTCGAATCCCTTCCCGAGGAAAAAATCGATCAATTCGCCCGTTCGGAATACTTTGAGTTGTATAGAAAAGTATTCGAATACTTTGATTTGGTTTAGCGCCGCCGGGCCGCCCATGCAGTCCCGGGACCCGTCCCGAATCTCTTGCGCCCGCTTTTGATACTCCCCTTTGGGCCCGCCGGAGTTCTAGCGTAAAAAATAGATGCTTCCGGCCTTAAAGCCGTAGTTGGAGCGCAGCCAGGAATCCAGGACCTTGGCCCTTGCTTCGAAACTCCCGGAAAACTCCTCCATGTACCGGGCGATCTTTTCCTCCAACTCGGGATGGTGTTCCAAAAGCCGCTCGACGAGGGTCTCGGTAAAATAATCCCCGGCCCTTCCGGGCGCTTGCTGTACCAGATACGCCTGGACCTCGTTGGCCATGAGGTAGGAGCTGGCGGTATTGTAGTTCATCCAGCCGAAGTAGAGTTTCCAGAACCACTTCTCTTCCTCGGGCATGCCGTTCCAGAGATCGATGCAAAATGTGCGGTATCGGGCATCGGCGAAAAATATCGCGTGGGAGGACTCGTGGGTGAGAAAGGTCCTTCTGAGATAATCCGGGGATTCCCTGCTGATGGAGATTATCGCCCCATTCTCGGAAAAGCCGTAGCCTCCCCCTTTTTTATGAATGAGCCCCTGGGCCAGCAGGAAATCGCGAAGTCGAAGCTCCTCCGGATTGAGGGGGAACCGCTGTTTCTCCGCCAGGGCGAAAAACCTCGCCAAATCTTCGGCTTTGTAGTCATGGGCATTCCATCCGTGCAGGGGGGCAATCTCCTGATTGGGGGCCAGCCTCCCGACAAAACCTCTTTTTTCCACAAAGAAGGCCAGGCGCTTTAAATACGCGTCCTGAATATCGTAGTTCCTGAAATCGAAGAGTATCACCGAGGGAAGCAGGTCCCAGCGATACCAGCGATACTCCTCGCCCTGGCCCGGGCCCTCGCCGAGCAGAAGGGTTCCCGGATCGGTCAGATGGGCTTGGTCGGCGGAGGCTGATTCGATGAACGCCGAAGCGAGCCCCACCGCGTCGGGCACGGTTATTTGCAGGCTGCCAAGCGTCTCGAGAGTTCCAAGGGCCGAAAGGGGCAGGCGAATCTCCCTGTTCGCGCTCATGCATCGAGCCAGGAGCCTCGTCCCCGCCTCGATGACCATATCGAGTTCGGCCCTCTGTCTATAGCGCAGCACCAAAACCGGGCTATCCCCGGCTCCGAAACTCGCCGGGGGGTTCTGGATGCTGATCCTGCTCGCTCCCGGCTCCGGCTTTTTGATCGAAATGCCGTCGGAGACACGATATCCGCCCTCAAGCTCCTCGAAGCCCCGGAAGGAAGGTAGTATCTTCACGCTTTCGAGACGGGCCCATTCTTCGAAATCCCCTGATTTCCCCGGAGCGCCCGCGTCAAGGTTCAGGCTCAGCACCCTGAGGCTCCGTCCTGCGGGAAGGCTGAGATAAAAACGACTCCTGCCCTTGGGCAGGGCGAAGCGCAGCTCCTCGCCCAGCTTATTCAATTCCGGGCCAAGGGAGAATCCCAGGACAAGGTCTTCCCTTATGGCGCTGAGTTCCGCCGCTACCATGTAGCCCTCGGGCAAAACGAGGGCTTCGACGAGCTTATACGCGTTATGCTCCCTGCCAGGGCCGAAACGGTTCTCCTGCCCTTCAGGAAAGTCCTTTGTCTGGGTAAACGCGAGCGGTTTGCCCTCCGAAGAGTTCCAGGGAAAGGAAGTGACGGTTTTGGAACTACAGGAGTAGAGAGGGAGAAAAAGCGCCAGTATCGAAAACAGGAAGCTTAGCGGAAAGCTTAACGGGAAGTTCGGGCGGAACGCCCTGGTTTTGGGAATGCGTAAGCGGATCATGGACGAGGCGATCCCCTAGCCGAGGGAGAGCACGGACTGGGCCAAGACCCGGGCGAATTCGAAGCGCTTTGTAGGAGGGATTTCCCTTTCCTTCTGCAGAAGGGCGTCCCAGATCGTCCAAAAACCCTCGGGGACGGAAGGGAGCTTTTTCAGATGGGCTTCGTAATCCCTGTGAGAAGGCTCGAACCGGCGATTCACCATGAAGACGCTGGCGGCGGCAAAACGAAGGAACCCCGACTCCGACAAAAGAAGGAAAAATTTATCCCCGGAAAACGAAGCGGCCCCCATATCCGAAAGATAATGTTCCATTTTTGCGGAAAAATTATCCCGCAGGGCTTCCCAGGCTGCGTCGGGAAAATCGTCAAGGGCATTCCGCACGCCGGTGATCCAGCCTGTGGCGTCGTAAACGACATTGTTGTTTTTCAGGCGGTAGAAAGGATAGGTCCCGGAGTTTTTCAGGAGTTTCAGATGCCGGATAGGATTGCCTATCAGGGTGTTCATCATGGAGATGTTTTTGTATTCGATGCGTATGGGCATTTCCTGGAGAAAAAACCTGTCCTTCGTTCGTCCCGCGGCGGTCTCGAAATCTCCCGGATCACCGAAGGCATCCCTTCGCCTGTTGGCGGGAGGGACCTTGCCGTCGCAGTACACGTCGATGACAAGGGCGAAATAGGGATCGTACGCGAAGATTTCCGACCGAGGATCTACGGTGATGCACTCGACATGATTCCAGGCGGAAATCGTGGTTTTTAAAAAGTTGGTCAGTGCCTCTACCTTAGGTTCCATTTTCGTCCACCTTTACTGGTACTCAAGCAGGATAGTACCATGGAATCCTCCATCGTTCTACAGTGGGAAAAGGAGAGCAATGCGGTTTTTCGCCATAGTCCTCGTGCCCGGGGGCAATATCCTCGCCCGGGTGACGGCCATTAAAAACAGCTGTTCGCCCATACTCGGCTCGCCCGAGGGCCTGGCCCTGCCCGAGGGAATTTATCTCGGTTTTTTCGAATTTCCGGCGCCAGAGCTAAAAAAGGAATTCATTCGCCGCTTTAACCTTGAAGCCCAGGGCTTGTTCTCCGGACTTCCCGAGCGACTGCGTTTCGGCTCAGTCCGGTATATGGGGAAAAGCGCCTATCTGACCCCTTTTGGGGGCCTGAGCGGCGATCCGGCGGAAAACGCCAGGTCGATCGGCGCCAAAACGGGGCTGGTGGAGTATGCCGATCCGCCGATTTGTCCCGGAATCGGCTTTTTTATGGGAAATGATGTTACCCCGGGCCCCGTCGATGCCTTTTCCTTTTCGAACATGGAGGCTCTGTTGCTGGAGCTGCACTCCCCCAACGCCCGATGGGATAGCGTGGCCTGGAGGGTGCTGCGCAGGCAGGCCAGGAGAAGGGGCGGCCTGGGGAGCGGCGCCGGGGCGGGGAGTCGGGAGGCCTCGGATACGAAGCCCTCTTAGTCCCCTGTTACGGAAGGGCGCTTCTGGAGCGAAAGGCCCTTTCGGGCTTCCCGGTAGAGAAATCCCGCTCTCCGTGTTATAGTGATTCGCTGAACAGCTTCTGGAGGAAGGATGAAGAAGAGTTTTGCCCTCATCGGGTTAATCGCCCTCGTTTCCGTACTGCCTCTGGCCGCCCAGGATCTCCAGGAGAACCCGTATTTCGGAGGTCTTCACAAGAAGGGAAGCCAGCTTATCGAGATCAATGTCGGCGCGGGAATCCCCCTCTTCATCGTCCCCGCCTCCCCCACCCCCGGAGATCCGAATCCCTTGGATATCGGGGCCTCGCTCAATATAGGCTACCAATATTTTATAGGCAATAATTTCACCATCGGCGGAGCCTTGAGCGGAGCGTATAACGGCACCATCGGGGGCAGGAACCTCTTCATGGCCCCCTTGAGCTTCAGAACCGGATACTGGTTCGGCAAAGGATCGATCGAAGCGTCGGTGGGGGGCGATGTGGGTTTCGTCATCATGAGACTGTCGGGCAACGGGGTGATCAGCCCCTTCGCCAAGGCCGGAGGCGGAGCGTACTTCCAGGTTACCGACGCATGGAGTCTCGGCGGCCAGGTTTACTGGTGGCTTATACCGGAAATCCATTTCGGCACAGAAGCGGCTTATACCCGGTACGGAAATTTCCTCGAACTGTCCCTGGGCGCCGTGTATCATTTCTAGGAGCGGAAGAATGAAACTACCAAGACGGAATAGTCTAATACTTGTCGTCGCGGTTATGGCGGCTTTCGCGTCGACCGCAGTCTTCTGGTCCTGCGACAACACCTTCCACGTATTCGATGACATCCAGACCGAAGTGCGCCAGGTGGGCACCGATATTTTCGAGAATGCGACCGTCAAAGCCCTGGGCGACGACGGGACCAACTATTACGCCGCCATGGCCAAGATCTGGTACAGGCCGATGGCCGGGGGCGACTGGAAGGTTCTGCCGATCGCCGGCGACAGCGATTATTACTCCTACAGCCTCGTATCCGATCCGGCGGGAGCGGCCATCTACGCCGCGGTGGAAAAAAGCGGCGCTTTGGCGGTCTACAATGGGACGGCCGCGGGGACCGTCTGGACCGCCGTTCCCCTGGGCAGCCTGGAGGGCCTGAATCTGGACGATCTTTATTTTTCCAACGGCACCCTCTTCGCGCTGGCCCACAGCGGAACGGGCTCTACGGTCAAATACAGCCTCCATTACTCCAATGGAACCCTGGCCTTTGCCGCGACAACCTTGGCCGACCTCGATTTACCCCTCCTCGGTATCGGCTGGGATGGAGCAAACTACCTTTCCCCGACATCGGAGAGGGTGTATACCGCGACGGCGAATACCGGCCCCTGGTCCGAATCGACCCCCGCCGGCGGCAAAAGCTTCGGCGGCATCGCCGTGGACAGCGCCAAGGACATCCACCTCAGTACCCTGGACGGCTACCTATACACCTGGGATGGCTCGGCGTGGAGCGCCGCGAAAACGATCAAAGCCAATCAAACATTGGGCATGGTGGCCGAAGTCGAAACCACGCCCGGCTCGGGCGTTTACCGCCTTCTCGTCGCCCATGGGAACATCGGCTATTACGAATTCGACGGTGCCACCGCGATTGACGGCAGTGATTCCGGCACCGCCTTCGGCACACCGGCCAGCGCCTACACCACCACCGTCTACGGCAAGTCGGTTCTGGCGGTACACAGCGCCTCCACGGTGGACGAAATCCTGATCGGCCTGGCTTCCCAGGGTTCCAGCACCGGCTACGCCCTGTATTCCAATACCTACGCTTCTGGCAAGTGGTCGGGCTGGTCGGCCGAATAAAATGGCCAGGGAGAGATCGAACCCCCTTTTCGCGGCCTCTGCGGGCAGGGATTCTTCGACTTCTTCCAGCGGTGCCGCCGGATCCCGGGAACCTCTGGCCTCGCGTTTACGACCCCGCACCCTGGACGAATTCATAGGACAGGAGCATATCGTCGGTCCCGGCAGGCTCTTGCGCCGGGCGATTCAAAAGGACCAGCTGTCCTCGATCATACTCTCGGGCCCTCCCGGCACGGGCAAGACGACGCTGGCCCGGATCATCGCCAACAGCACCAGGAGCGCCTTCACCGCCCTGAACGCGGTGCTTTCGGGAGTCGGCGAGCTGCGAGAGGCTATCGACAAGGCCCGTCAGCATTTCGAACTCTACTCCCTCAAAACGATACTCTTCGTCGACGAGGTCCACCGATGGAACAAGAGCCAACAAGACGCCCTCCTCCCCTGGGTGGAAAACGGCACGGTGGTTCTCATCGGCGCGACCACGGAGAATCCTTTTTTCGAGGTGAACCGCGCCCTGGTATCCAGATCCAGGGTGTTCCTCCTCAAGGCCCTCGAAGAGGCCGACCTTTCGGCGGTGGCGCGCTTCGCCCTCAGGGACCCTGAGCGCGGTTACGGCGCCTATAAGGTCGATTTCGAGCAGGGAGCCCTCGAACACCTTATCCGCAGCGCCGACGGGGATGCCCGAAGCCTGTTGAACGCCCTGGAGCTGGCGGTGGAAACCTCGGTGGATTCCTGGCCGCCGGAACCAGGTTCCCGCATCCACGTGGACATGGGGACCGCCGAGGAAAGCATACAGCGCCGGGTGGTTCTCTACGACAAGGACGGGGATTATCACTACGACACGATCAGCGCCTTCATAAAGAGCCTCAGAGGATCCGATCCCGATGCGGCCCTCTATTGGCTGGCCCGCATGGTCTACGCCGGAGAGGACCCGGCCTTCATTTTCCGTCGCATGCTCATCTCCGCCGCCGAGGATGTGGGCTTAGCCGACCCGGCGGCGATTCAGGTGGTATACTCCTGCGCACAGTCCTTTGATCGCATCGGCCTGCCCGAAGGGCAATATCATCTCAGCCTGGCCGCCTTATACCTGGCCACCTGTCCCAAATCGAACTCCCTCATGGGATATTTCGACGCCAAAAAAGCGGTGGAGGAAGAGGCGGCCGAAGTTCCCAACCATCTCAGGGATGCCAACAGGGACTCCCAGGGCTTCGGCCACGGCGAGGGCTATAAGTATCCCCATGCCTACAAGGATCACTGGACCGCCCAGCAATATCTTCCCGACACCCTGAAAAACCGGGTCTTCTACTTTCCCGGCTCCCTCGGACTCGAAGGGCAGAGAAAAGAGGGGATTCTCCAAAGGCGGGAAGCCCAACTTTCTTTAGGAGGGGAAGAGACCGTCCACGCGGCCAGGAAGGCTTCGAAAGAAGGAGTCGTCTGGTCGAGGGAGGGGGAAAAAAGAAAGACCTGGAGAACCAGGGCCGAAGGCGGGGCTTCGGAACGATTGAGGGCCGCCAGGCTATTTCTCTTCGATCTTTTGGATTTGGCCCCCAGCAGCTCTCTGCTCATCCTCGACCCCCGAAAGGGTTATTACGCCCTGGAGGCGCTGCGCAGGCTCGGCGAAGGAAGCGTTTTCGCTTTTCTGGAGAACGACGAGGCGCTGCAGCAGTTCGCCCGCCTCTCGGGCGAACTTCCCGAACTCTCCCGACCTATGACGGCCAGTCCTAAGCTGGCAGCGGCCGGCTGGCCCCGGGAAGCCTTCGGCCACGAAAACTTCGATCAGATTCTCCTCTGCGAGGCCACCGGCGCGCACGACGCGGGCATCGACTACTGGGCCTATGCGGAGCAGGCGATCGCCTGCCGCAAGAAAGGCTACGGCGCCCTTTGCGTTTTCGATATCATCGCGCCGGCCTCCAGTTCGCTGTCGAAGATGCTGAAAATCAACAAGGGCGCGGAAGACAATCCCGCCTTCATAGCCGAGCTGGAGGCCTTCGAAGAGCATCGCGGCGGAGGACCGTCGCTGGATACTCAGGCGATACGCAGGAGCGCCGATTCCGAACTCGCCTTGCGCAGGGTCCTGGGAGGAATACCTGATTCGGAGCTTTCCTGGCGAAAGGAGATTGTCCAATACAACAGGGAGATTTCCCGACAGGATATCGAAGACTGGCTGGATCCGGGGACTGAGTACGCCGAAGACCTGCGCAAAGCCCTGGGAGGAAAGGCCCCGGAACTCCTGCGAACGCAGCTGGGAAAACTTGAAGGCAGGGTTCTCTGGCCTCTTTCCCTGCGTCTGGGTACGACGGCCCCTAAACGCTAGGGGCAGGCATCCAAATCCTCCACCATCATGCTCATAAAAGGGTTTCCATCCTGGCTCAACCGATAGGTTTCGCCCCGCAAAAAGGCGGGAAAATACTGTTCGGAAAAAAAACGCCAACTTTCTTCCTCGGCGTCGGGAACTATGGGATAGAAGCGCGATCCCACCGACTGGGCCGCCTGCCACGCCCTGCCCGTCGTGCCGACCACCAATATGGGACTGGCCTCGAAGCCGTTTTTGAGGGCGCTGCGAAGATAGGAAGCGAAGTCTCCCCGCTCCGATCCGGCTATCCGCGAAAAACTACTTCCCAGCTCGGCCATCTCCCATTCGTTGAGCGCCTGGTTTTCCGGCAAAACGCTGTGAACCAACACCTCGACGCCGGATGCGGAAAGACTTAGGCCCGTTAAAAAGGACTTGGCGTTTTCGAAACAGGGGGCATAGCCTTCCTCCTCCACAAGGGTTTCGGCCATGGTCATCCAATCGAGGAGCAGTCGCTCGGGACTTCCCTCCTCGGATTCCGCCAGGAGCCCCCTGTCCTTGCCCGGAGCGCCGAGGAAGGATTCGAGGCAACGAAGCACCGCGATTCTTCGTACCGACGGATAGCTTCGATTGAGGATCCGCAACGCCGCCTGAAGAATAATCAGGGGCTCCTGCCCGCGCAGACGGGAGAAGAGGGCGAGTTTTCTCCAGAGCATGGAAGCGTAGGTAGGATCGGCTCCCTGGGAGAAGCAGCCGGAAAAGGCAGGGATATAGGCTTTTTGGTGCATGAGCGAAAGGCTGTCGAAGACGACGCCCTCGGATTCGATGATCAGAAGTATTTTTTTCGGACCCAAACCATTCGCCGAATCGGTTTTCCCCTTCTCAAACCCGCCTTCCGATTTGAGGCTGCGGGTTGTGGCGAGCCTTACCCGCTTGCGG
The DNA here is from genome assembly GCA_001603165.1 of Spirochaetales bacterium Spiro_12. Lineage (GTDB taxonomy): Bacteria > Spirochaetota > Spirochaetia > Treponematales > Rectinemataceae > UBA2256. Next base: position 7,642 of record LVBN01000025.1, on the reverse strand, counting down.
CTGGGGAAACGTTCGCCCGCAAGCGCGTCATAGGTTGCGACGTTTCTCATTTCGGCTCATCCATGAGCCAAGTATCGGCACCGCCTTTGATCTTCTTGATAGAGTGCGAAATGCGGCACCGGGCAAAGAGCCCCGCCGACCCCCCGCGACGGGCCGAGGTCTCTTGACCAGATCTGCGGCAAAGCCCATGCTCTGCCAGTATGGGTAGCGGTAAATTCGACTCCTCCGAGGACATCTACGACTTTCTTTCGGGCTACATCAATGTCGAGAAGGGACAGGCGACGGTATTCAAACTGGACAGGATGAGAGCCCTGGCCTCGGCCCTGGGCAATCCCCAGCGGGGGCGACTATGCATCCACGTGGCGGGGTCCAAGGGCAAGGGGTCGGTATCCACCATGTGCGCGCGCATCCTGGCGGAAACGGGTCTCAAGGTGGGTATCTACACCTCTCCCCACATTTTGCGCTGGAAGGAGCGCATAGCCCTGGCGGATCGCGAAATGCCCGAAGATGTCCTCATAGCCGCCGCCGGAGAGGTTTTGCCCCTCGTGGAAGGCCTCGGTCCGGATTCTTTCCCGGGAGGCGAACTCCCCACCTTTTTCGAACTCAGCACCCTCATCGCCTTCTGCGCCTTTCGATCCTCGGCCTGCGAGGCCCAGGTAATCGAAGTCGGCCTCGGAGGAAGGCTGGATTCGACGAATATCGTCGATCCCGACGTCTCGGTGATAACAACCATCGAGTTGGAACATACCCAGTTTCTGGGAAACAGCCTCGCAAAGATAGCCTTCGAAAAAGCGGGCATCATGAAGCCCGGCAAGCCCGTTTGCGTATCCGGACAAAATCCCGAAGCCATGGCCGTTTTCGATAAACGGGCCGGGGAATTGAATTGCCCTGTCTTCAAGCTTGGTACTCATGCCCAGGCCTTGGATACCCGGGTGGATATCGCTGGAACCAGCTGCAGGATCGATTGCCCTCCCTCATCGACCTCGGCGCTGAAAAACATCCTGCCCCCCGGGGGGCTTTCGGTGGCAACGGGGATTATCGGGGAGATCCAGGGGCAGAACATGGCCTTGGCGGCCCTGGCCTGCGCAACCGCCCTTCCCCGTCTCGAGGCTCGGGCGATAACCGGAGGCCTCAAAAGGGCGGGCATTCCCGCCCGCTTCGAGCTGGTCGCGCATCAACCCCCGATCATCTTGGATGGGGCGCATACGCCCGAATCCATCCATCTCTGTCTTGAGACGGTGAAAAACCTGTTCCCCGGCCCGCGCGTGCTGCTCTTCGCCTGCGCCCAGGACAAACGCCATAGGGAAATGGCCGCCCAGTTGGCGCCCCACTTCAATACAATCATCGTCACCAAGCCCGGAAGCTTCAAGGTCAGCGATCCCGAATCGGTGCATCGGAGCTTTTTAGATAGCGGCTATCCGGCCCATCTCCTGGAGGATACCCAGGCGGCGATCCGCGGGGCGGTCGACGCCGCGAAAGAGCGGGGCGCCATGGTTCTTGTGGCCGGCTCATTCTATCTTTGCGCCGAAGTGAAAAACTGGCTGGCCTCGCATCCGCTGGAACGGGAATAACAAGCCGTCCCGGGTATTACCGCCCTGGGCAAGGCAGTGCTATAGAAGGGTCAGCAGGCTTTGGGTGAAGCCGATGAAAAAGCCGAGTATTCCGCCCAGAATAGTGATCCAGTTCAGCTCGCGGTTTACGACCCGCAGGAGGATGCGCTCGGCCTCGGCCATATCCAGACTGTCGATCTTGCTCACCACCATCTGCCGTATATCCAGGGCATCCACAAGACGGTCGGCGTAGGCCGAGATGCCGGCCACCGTCCCTTTGGCGATCCCTGCGGCCAAAGCCCGCTTTTCCTTTTCGCCCAGGCGAAGCGTCTCGGCGAGACTCTTGCCCTCGAGCCTTTCGGCGTAGGCATTGAGAAAGGAAACCAGGGCCTTGGAGAACAGGGCTTGGCCAGCGCCGGTACGGACGCTGAAATCCGAATCGGCGGTAGCCTCTTCCTTGCCGAGAATAAGCGTCCCGAGGCTGGAGGAAAGACCTGCGGACAACCCGGGCAGCAATTCTCCCAAGGAAAGATCGGCGATTGTCCCATAGCCGCGGGCCAGCCTTTCCGCGAAGCTTTCGCCCTCGGCGCCCAGTCCGTCCATGAGGATTTTCATTGCCTGCCAAAACTCTTCTGGTCCGGAAGCTTCTTCCCGGGCAAACCCGTCGTGGCTGAGCCTGGGGTTCAATACGTACCTATGTACCGATCGCAGCAGGTTCTCCGCCGTTTTCTCGTCCCTGAGCAACCCGAGCAGCGCCTGGGTTATATCCTGAACCGTCTCAGGCATCGCTTCGGTGAGGGTTTTCTCATAGTTGGCGGCGCTCACGATTAGTCGCTGGAGGGGCCCCAGACGCCCGATCGCCTTTTTCAATATGGAAACACCCAGCCCGTTCAGCTGGTTCTTCAATTCAGGGCTGGCCAGCGCCGCTTCCAGAACGGGCAAAAGGCGGGAATACAAGGTTTTGGCCCCAAACCCCAGGAGTTCCGCCTTCAAATCGTCGGACAGGAGCCCGGCAACGGCGCCACCCGCCTTTCCGCCGGCCCTCATAACCGCGTGGACCTTGTCCTGCCTTCCCTTTTCCCCCAAGGAGCCCGCGAGCCGGGCTGTCAGCGATTCGAGGCTTTGGGGGCTCAGTATTTCCCTGATCGGCAGGGCTTCGATATCCTTCAGGGCGGAGGAAAGAGCCGAGGCGAGAGCCTCTTTGATTTCCCTGGAGCCTAAGGCGGACTTGAGCGAGTCCACCAAAAGACTTTCGGCGCGAGAAAGCCCCTCCCCCTCCCTGGAAGGGTCAATTTTCGAGGAAAGCGATCGCAGGAAAACGGACGCGTCCTTTTGAAGCGCCTCATCGACAATCACGTAAACCGCCTCATCGATCTTTTCCCTCAGAGCGGGATCCGCGAGCCTTCCGCGAAAAACCTCTCCGGTGAGCAGTTCCCTGGAGACGGTTTCGCCCACCGAGTCGGTCAGCCTTCTCCGTTCCCGCGGCAGAATGCCCGGCGTAAAGGGGAGCTTGAAGCGGCCCACATAGATTGGATTTAAGGGACGGAAGAGCATTTTAATGGCGAGCCAGTTGGTGAAATACCCGATTATGGCGCCGATCACGGGGGGAACTATCCAGATTTTTACGAATTCCATAGGCATCCTGCTGTCATTTTAAGTTCCCGCGCTGTCCCCGGCGGCTTTCCTCGCCTGCGTTTCGGTATCGAAGATGGCCAGATCGTCCTGATGCAACCAGCCCTCCGTTCCCCCTCCGGCATATTTGTACCAGAGCCCTCCGCCCGACAGGCCCTGCGGATCGATGGAACGGGCAGTGCATCGAAATACCGAGCCTCCCCTAACAAGGCCCGCATCGGGGGAGGCCGAATCCGGCCCGGCTTTAAGCTTTGCGTAAGCTGTTTTTACCACCGCCCACCCCAGCTCGGAGACGACTTGGGGATCCTGGGGAAGCTTCATTCCCCTGTTATACCCCTTGGAACAGGAGCTGGCGAAAAGCGCGAAAATGCACAAGAACAGGAGAACCGGCGCGGGCCTGCCGGCCCAGGAAGCAAAGGAGGCTGTTTGTTTCGATCTTCTGTGACTATGCATGGCGATATCTTTTCAATTTAACGCTTTTTATTCTAAATTAGAAGACAGGATGAGACAAAACCCTGTCGCCCCTCTTCTTTGTTGCGTTCTCAGCCTATGCTTCGCCCCGAACGGCGGGAGGCTCTTCGCGTCCCCGGGAAAAGGTCTGGATGTGGGGGGCGGGGCGCTTTTCTCCCTCACCTCCCTGCCCCAGCTCGAAACGGGGCTCCAGCCCGGCTGGAACGCGAACATCGGACTAGGCTTTACTCTTCTTCCCTGGAACAAATCCAAAAACGACAATGAAGGCGGCCGGACCGAGAATAGCTTTTCTTTTATCGGACGAGTTCAGCTGGATATCTTTGGTCTGGGGGCATCGGCTCCGCAGAGCGACGGCAATCTCTATCGGGCATGGCAGGGCGGCGGATTGGGCATGCTGTTCGGCGCGGCTTCTCCCGGTTTCAGGATGCCGCTCTTAGGCCTGCCTGCCCGTTTGGGCATCGAAGCCGGGGGCGGACTCAGGCTTACGAAATATAGCGGAACGGGGCTGGTTTCGGCCCATCCGGCCGTACTGGGCCGAATGACCCTCGATATGGAAATCGGGGATCCTCTGGCTTTGGAGCTTTTCCTTCCCTTCGAATGGGCCTGGAAATCCGGGGGCCAAGCGATTATCGTCGGCCTGGGCTTGAGCCTGAGGGTACTATGAAGATCAGGGCCAGGATAGCCGGATTTTCTAGATCGGCGGGATTGATTGGATTGGGGCTCGTTGTCTGCCTCGCCGCTTCATGCAGCCTGCCCGGCAAGCTCACAGGCGAGCGCTATGCGCTGATGATCGGAATAAGTGAATACATTTCCCCCACGATCCAAGACCTTGGTTATCCTAAAGACGACGCCCAGGATTTAGGAGCCCTTCTCGACCAGAGTGGCTGGAACGTGGATAGCAGCACCCTCATCGACACAGGCGCGATAAAGGCGAAAATCAAGACGACGATGGAAACCTATTTCAAGGCAATACCTTCCCAGGCCACAGCCCTTATCTACTATTCGGGCCATGGCAGTGAGGATGGAAGCGAAGCGTATATCGTTCCCAGCGATTATGGCGGCACGAAGGCTTCGCTAATATCCACCACGGAATTATCCCTCTGGATTCAAGACTATATACTTCCCTATACGAGCAACGTGATTGTAATAATAGACGCGTGCTACTCGGGAGGCTTCGTCCCCCAGTCCGACTCGCTCGATATAATCGACCCCGACTACGATGCAAACTTCGGTTCTTCCGTCTCCAGCCTGGCTCTGACGGGCCTGGGCGATCTCGGCGTCCTTTTGGCAAAAAACCTGGAGCAGTCGGGCAAACTCGAACCGATCGTCATGAGCGCGTCCGGCTCCGAGGAATTGTCCTGGGAATCCTCCTCCCTGAAACACGGGGTCTTTACGTATTATCTTATGAAAGCCGCCGAATCGGGCGATACGAACCGGGACGATTATGTCAGCGCTACGGAAGCCTACACTTATGCCGCGAAAGGCATCGATAAGAACTGGAACGAACTTTACGGAAACAGCGCCGCTTTCTACCCCCACATCACCGGCGGATTGAGGGATTTGGTGCTTTTCGATCTGCACTGACGTCCTCAGGCTCGGGCGTCCGCATCCTGGGCTCATTCCTCCGGCCCGCCTAAAAATCGAAAGCGGAACGGGGAATTCTCAAACATCGGAGGCGTTTTGAAACTGGCTCAAATATCCACGAATTCCGAATTATCCTGGGCGAATTCCGCGAAGTAATAGACGATAACACCGGAAGAGCGTACGCGAATCTCGGCGACGCCCTCCTTGGCCAGCTTGTCCAGGGCTTTTCGCGCCTCCTCCACGCTCATGTCGCCTTCTATGGCTACTTCGCCGGGGGTGACCAGACCCGCGTTTTTCCTGGCGAGCCGCAGAATTGTCTTTTCGGGAGTCTCGGGATTGGCATAGCGATATCCCGGCATATCGGAGGATCGGCTTCGGGCGGCGGCGCCGGATTCCAGCGCCAGCTTGGTCTCATAAAGGATGTTCGCTTCCTGCACCTGCCGGGGCAGGGTAAAGAGATCGTACAGACCGCCTAGGCCGCCCAAACCTCCGGAAAAAAGCCAGAGCAGGCCTGTGCCGGACTTGCCGAGATAAAAGCGATGAAGGCCAAGGGCGCCGAAGCCCGATACCGCCCACAACAGATAGGCGGCAGGAAGGCTATATTTCAAAATTTCCCCCATAACGGTAAATACAATGCGCAAAGCCTCTTTAAACAATATTGTCGACGGCTCTTTACGGGTAAATATAGTACCATAAAAATCCCCGCGGCCACAACAGCGGGGGTATTTTTAGTCTAATCCGGGAAAAAAAGCCCCGATCTATAGATTTTCGCCCTCCGGCCAGAGTAGTATGGTCAAAATCTTCTTCGAGCTAATGGAGAAACCCATGACTCCTACCATCAAGGAACTCTTGTCGTCGAAATCCGAAGAGCGGCCGGTCCGCGTAAAAGGCTGGGTGCGCACAAAACGCCAGACTAAATCGGCGGTCTTTCTGGAAGTCAACGACGGTTCCTGCATGGCCAATATTCAATGCGTCTTCTCTCCGGAACAGTTCTCCGCCCCTGCCCTCGCCGCCGAACTCGAGCGCTGCGGCACCGGCGCCAGCGTTCAGATCGACGGAAGACTGATCCACTCCCCGGGAGCGGGGCAGAAACTGGAGGTCGCCGCGAACAGTCTCAAGCTTATCGGCGAGGCGCCTGCCGAAAGCTATCCGCTGCAGAAAAAAGCCCACTCCCTGGAATTCCTGCGGGAGATCGCCCACTTAAGGCCCCGCACCAACACCTTCGGCGCCGTGGCCAGGGTCAGAAACCGCATGGCCTTCGCGGTGCACCAGTTTTTCCAGGAACGGGGTTTTTGCTACGTTCACACGCCGATAATCACCGCCTCGGACGCCGAGGGCGCCGGGGCCATGTTTCAGGTAACCACCCTCGATCTGGAGCGAATAGCATCCCAGGGCAAGCTGGACTACGAAGCCGATTTTTTCGGCAAGCCTGCCTTTCTGACCGTTTCGGGCCAGCTCAATGTCGAGACCTACTGCCAATCCATGGGGAGAGTGTACACCTTCGGCCCAACCTTCAGGGCCGAAAACTCCAACACCACCAGACATCTTTCCGAGTTCTGGATGATCGAGCCCGAGGTGGCCTTCGCCGAGCTCGAGGATAATATCGAGCTGGCCAAAGATTTTATCCTCCACCTTGTCAAGGTCGCCCTCGAGGACTGCGGGGAGGACTTGAGCTTTTTCGACGCCCGGATTCAGCCTGGCCTTATCGACGGACTGCGCAAGGTCGCGGAAGGCTCCTTCAATCGGATGAGTTACACCCAGGCCGTCAAGGAGCTGGAGAAGCATGTGGACCAGTTCGAGTTCAAACCCTATTGGGGTTGCGACCTTCAAAGCGAGCACGAAAAGTTCCTCACCGAAAAGGTGGTGGGGGGCCCGCTGGTGGTGACCGATTACCCGAAGGAAATAAAAGCCTTTTACATGAAGCAGAACGACGACGGCAGGACCGTGGCGGCCATGGATGTGCTGGTTCCCCGCTTCGGCGAAATCATCGGGGGATCGGAACGGGAATGGCGCCTGGATCGTCTCGAAAACAGGATTAAGGAAGGCGGACTTAATATCGATACGTATAAGTGGTACCTGGACCTGCGAAGATTCGGATCCACCCCGCACTCAGGTTTCGGCTTGGGATTCGAACGTTTGCTGCTCTACGTGACGGGCATGACGAATATCCGGGACGTCATCCCCTTCCCCAGGGCTCCCAGGCAGGCGGATTTCTAAGCAAAAAGGGCGGTAGCAGCATCCGATGAAGCGCAACAGGCCTCGCGTTACAAGATTCAGGCACCTTCTAGTTACGGCGTTTTTAGTCCTTTCCTGCCTGCGGGCCTTTGCGCAAGCCCAGGTGCCGGCTCCCCAGGTGAACGCCCGGTCGGCGGCGCTGATAGATGCCACGACGGGCACCCTCCTCT
>LVBN01000024.1 GCA_001603165.1 Spirochaetales bacterium Spiro_12 | reverse complement strand
TCATAATGCCTTTGCGAAGAGAGGCTGCCGGTTTCTTCGTCAGAGCTGAGGAAAAATACTATCCTGCTGTCCTGGGGTAGCAAGCCCAGGTCTATACAAGCCTTGCAGATCATATAGACCTGGATATCTCCCCCTTTCATATCCAATACCCCAGGACCGAAGGCTTTTCTCCCATCGATTTTCCAAAGGGGCTCGAAGCTCCCCTTTGGATACACGGTATCGTAATGTCCGACAAATAAAACCTGATTCTCGCCCGTACCGTATTCCATCAACAGATGATCCCCGTATCGCGTATCTTCACTAGGAACGACAGTACAGGCAAAACCTATTTGGGCGAACAGATTCGAGAAAAAATCCCTGCATGCGGCAAGATCGTTTTTCTCCCCCTGGGTAGGACTTTCAAGGATCACCGCTTCTTCAAGCAATGCGGTAAACTCATCGTGATGTTCATTCATGTAACGCAGCAGTTTTTCCGTTCTTCCCATAAAGTCCTACCTTGGTTAATATTTTCACGCCTCAGCCTTGCCAGGAAAAGCCCTGCAGTATTGTGACAAGTACGACGCCGATGACCGCCGTGACAAGGAAATAGGGCATCACCCACTTTAGGTACTTTCCATAGGGTACTTTGGCTATGCCCAAACATGCCATCATGGCCCCGGCGGTGGGCACGACGATGTTCGAAAGCCCGTCGCCCAGCTTATACGTTTCAACAGCGACCTGCCTCGTTATCCCGGTAAGATCGGCGAGCGGCGTCATAATAGGCATGACCGCCACCGCCTGGCCCGAACCTGATGAAATCAAGAGGTTGAACACAAGGTTGAACAGGAACATGATATTGGCGCCGATGACGCTGCCGACGGCTTTGATGGGGAAGGTAAGGTAAAACACGACGGAATCGATGATGCCGCCATCCACCATGACGACGGAGATGGCTTTCGCCATGCCGACTATAAACGCACCGGCCGCAATCCCCTGAAGCCCTTTCGCGAAGGATTTGGCGGTGCCGTTTATGCCGAGGCCTCCCAGAAGCCCTCCGAATACGGCCATGAAGAAGAACACCGTGGTCAGCTGGGTTGTGGACATCTGCTTCACGGTAGCCCCGTAGATCAACCAGGCGAACCCTCCCACCAATACGAGGCCTGCCATGATCTGCTGTAACGTTAGCTTGGGATTCGAGAGAACCGAGGGGTCCAGGGTTTCCTCTTCGGGGTCAAAGGGGGCTATGCTCAAGCTGGGATCTTTCTTTATTCGCCGCATATAGCGGATCATGAAAAAGAAATACACGGCGAGAAACAGGACATGTTCGAAAATTCTCACGCCCATACCCGAGAATCTGGGCAGTTCGGCGATATTCTGCGCGAGAGCGGTGGTGAAGATATTCACCTCTCCCGCGGAAAATCCCGCATTCACCGCCAAATAGGCCAAGCCAAAGGCGAGGAGACGGTCATACCCGAGCCTTTTGGAGAATGCCAAGGCTATGGGAACAATGGCGATATTCGCGGTCGAAAACGTGCCTGTCGCTCCCATGACGGAAAGTATTATCGAGACAAGTATTACGATAAGTTCTTCCTTTCCGCGAAGGTGGCTCATCGATTTGATCAATACCTTATCGATGACGCCGGTATCTTCTATCACCTTGATCGCGGCGCCCACCATGAACACGAGGAATATTATATCCGCCGCCTGCAGCCAGCCTTTGGAAACGCTGTTGAACAAGCCGAAGAGCTTGACGGGGGTGCTTTTGGTCGGCGCATAGGAGTCCGGCACGACCAGGCTCCGGCCATCGACCTTGATCCGTTGATATGCCCCCGTAGGAATGACGAACGTAAGTGCCGCAGCCACGATACACATCGCGAACAGCAATACATACGCATGGACAATTTCCTTCTTTCTTTTTCCCTCGGCCAAGCTCGCGCCCTTTGTGCTCATCGTCCACCTCCTCTTACAAACATTCACGCAACGCTATTCGATTCCGCGGGATATTTCGTACACCTTCGCGGCGATCGCGTCTCCCATTTCGCTCGTCGTCGCCCTTCCTCCCATGTCCTTGGTCCGCACCACATTATCGCGGAGAACGGCTGTCACTGCCTCTCGGACAAGACGGCCTAAGCGCTCCTGACCTAATTCCTCGAGCATTATTCCCCCGGAGAGGATGGTTGCGATCGGGTTGGCTATATTAAGACCCTTGTATTTCGGCGCCGACCCGTGTATCGGTTCGAACATCGAAACACCGCCGGGATTGATATTGGCTCCAGCCGCAAATCCAAGCCCTCCGGATATACCGGCCCCAAGGTCGCTGATAATATCTCCAAAAAGATTCGGGGCCACGACGACGCCGAAGTTTTCCGGGTTTTTGACAAACCACATTGTGACTGCATCGACAAAAGTAAACTCGGTAGATATATCCGGGTACTCTTTTGATACTTCGGAAAAAGCCTCGCGCCAGAGCGTATAGAGATGTGGAATTACGTTCGCCTTATCCACCGAGGTGACCTTGGCTTTGCCTTTTCGCCGCGCCAGATCAAAGGAATACCTGAAAACTCTTTCGGCTCCGCCCTTGGTCATCAATCCCAGGGTAATCGCGTAATCCTCTTTGATGTCCAGTTGTGAATCGATGGATACCTGGGCGCGGTATCTTTTCCGCTTCATCTCGAGAGCGCATTGCTGTCGCAACGAATTGTCGTTCCGAACATCGAACCTATGGCCCATGCCGTTATAAAAATCCTCGGTATTTTCCCGTATGATATAGAAATCAATTCCTTTGTCATTTCTAAGCGGGGAGACGACATTGGGAAACAAATGGATGGGTCTGAGATTTATGTACTGATCAAGCAGGAATCTTATTTTCAGAATTAATTCTATCTCCAAAATCCCCGGAGGAACCCGGGGATCCCCGGCAGCCCCGAAAAAAATCGCGTTATTCTGCTCCAGTTCCCGCAGCGCGCTATCCGGCAAAACTTCCCCGGTCGCGAGGTAGTGCTCAGCCCCATAGGGATAATATGTTGTCGAGAAGGTAACACCGCTCACTTCTTCCACGGCTTTCAGGACCTTTAGACCTTCCCTGATTATCTCCGGGCCGATTCCGTCCCCTTCCAGCACAGCAATCGAGTAATTCTTCACCTTTGCCTCCAAAACAACCGGCAGAACAATCACAATCATCAACAGCAAAACAACGATTATAATTGCTGTATTCTCGAAATTGTTCTAAGAATACAAATATTGTACCATGGTTTAATTTCGAAAGCAAGAAAATTGTTACTAAAATACAAAAATTTTAACGAGAGTTAATACACTGGAGGGGTCAGGCACATAATCGCGGTGGCCACCGTTTCGCCCGGATTGAACGCCTTGTGAGGAATATTGTTTTTTATATATATGCTGTCGCCCGCATGAAGGGCGAAGGTTTCATCCACGCAATCAATAGTGATTTCGCCACTTAACACAATAATACATTCCTCGGCCGCATGGGCAGAGTAGTCTTCCCGGCTCCAGCTTTTAGGGTTGAGGGAAAAAAACACCACCTCAAGGCTTGGCGTTTCGTGGACGGAGGTACCGGTCGGGGAAAGAAATTCATAAACAATATTGCTTTCCCTAAGCTTCAACTGTTTTCTCTGATCGGCCCTTATGACCCGCGTGAGTTCCGAAGTTTCCTCGAGAAAGGTGTAAAGAGGCAGCTTCAGCGCGACGCTGATCTTGCGAAGGGAGGAAATCGAAGGTTCCGCGAGGTTTCTTTCGATTTGCGAAATATAGCTGGCGGTCAAACCGCTTAACTGGGCTAGCTGGTTTAATGTTATCGCTTTCGCTTTTCTCGATTTTCTTATTTTATCGCCGATCATAGATTTTCATACACTAAGATCAAAACAAGCCCAGGTCAATAACGAAATACTTACAAAAAGCGGCTTGACGCCGGGACCAGAGGCACCCAGAGCCTGTGCTCTTTCTTCTTCCGTCTTCCTTCGTCAAAGCCCGAGGGATTTTCGATGTCTGAATAGAAATAGTATATCCAAAAATGCCCTCTTTTTCATGGGATCGGTATCGAAACGGAACAGGTGGCTTTCGCAGCCGCAGTCCGTGGATCCGAAGCGGGGAATCGCTTTGCCGCCCATACTGCCCAGAGCCGCGGCAAGATCGCATTCAAGGTTTCTATAGGAATATATGGGGATCTCCTTGATGGAGAGAGCATGGGGTACCAGATAATCGATGTGCCAATGCAGGGCTTTTCCGATTTTCCTTCGGTGCCGCGCAACGCGTTTCGCGAGGCCCTTTTTCGCCGATCCGCAATATATGTACCAGCCCGGTTCGAATTTGAGCCGCCCCAGGCCGCCCACGGCGATTTCAACCTGATGGGCGAGATGGAGCAGCATCATGTAACTGCCCGAGTCGGATTGGGCCAATTCGGTATGACGTAAATCGATGGGAACTTCCGCAGCGGCAAGGTTGGAGGATTCTTCACGGATGGCGAGACTTTCGTAGTTGATACTTCCTTCGCGGCTGGCAAGGCTGGCGTTGCCGCGTTCATCCACCCTTAGCGCATAAGCTCTGCAGTCCACCCGCCCAGCGTAGCGCCCCATGGCGACGGCGAAGGCGGGGTCGCTATGCAGGTTGGGTATTAACCGCCCGGGATTGCCGTGCATAATCATGAATACTACATGGGTTTTGTAGCCCGCAAAGGAAAGTACGGCCAGCTCTTCCAGATGTTTCAACGCCCGGGCGCTGGGCGCGTCGGGAAACATGGCGATTCCGCACTCCACCAGGGAGCAGGCTTTTATTTCGATGAGATGGCGGTCGCCATTTCTGTCTTCCACGAGGAAATCGAAGCGGGATCCACCGATCGTATATTCAGGCTGGAGTATGCGAGCCTGGGGAAAAAGCCTGGGCAGAAGAAGAACCGCGGCCGCCTTGTTCGCCCTGGCGGAAAAGAGGGGCACGATGGCTTCGCGTCCACCATCGTAGCGCACCGCCGCGGCCGTCCAGGCCGTTTTTCCGCCTTCCTGCCGCCGCTCAAGAATCAAGCGCGTACCGGGAATAGTGAATTCTGCGATGCTCCCCGGATTGGGGCAGTGACAGGGCAGTTCTTCCCCGGTTTCGGGATCGGCGGCGATGACGAGAAATCGGTTGGGTCTCCGCACAAAAAGGGCTTCGCGATGGTTATGGAAAATTTGAAACGATGTCGACACTGAAACAGTGTAGCCGGTTCAGTAATTCTTGGATACGGCGCCGGTAGCTAATCCCGCGGCATTGCGCGAGCGGGCTTAATTCCGCACTAGGTACTATTACCTAGTGAATTAGGGAATGATATCGATTGCGCATAGCGGACCAGCCCCCGAGGCTTTAGCCTGGGAGGATTACGCAAGAATGAAAAAGTCAGCAAACCTGCTTTTAGTCTTTCTAGGCTTGGTTATTTTTTCCTGTTCGCTTTTCAGTCCAAAAACCGGCGACAGGGAAGGTTTTGAAATTTATTTTTCAACAAATCCCGACAACATAAAGTCCATTACTTCCGCCAGAGATGTTTCTTTAGTTCAGCCCAGAGAAACATATTATCCAAAAAACGGCGCCCTGGGTTTTGCCAGGTTCTGGTTTCCGACCTCCGAAACTTATAATGTTCTAAAAACGAAGGGTACGCTTGAAAATGGCATAATTCCATTGAAAGCCGAAGACCTCTCTGGATTAGTCTTTTATAAAGCTATCGAAAAAAGCAATGAAAAACCCTTGGTACTTGATGCAGCCTCAGGGGAGCCCTACAAGCCCGAGATAGATTTACCTTACGGCGCGCTCTACAAAGGCCTTGTAATCGAATATGTGTTTTTACAGATCGAGATGGATGATTACAAACTGCGGTATTATCACCAAGACTCAGGGAAGTACAAAGCCGGCGATATCCTCATCGATCTCAACAACGATAATAAGGACTGGCAATATATCTACAATAAACGGGTATTAACGTTCGATTTTAAAAACCCACAAGATAAATCCGAATGTATAGAAAACATCCGTAGTGATATTCGCCTTTACCTGACGGATCAAAGAAAGCCGACGGGTATGTACTATGAAAATTGGAAGTATGAAGGAGATAAGACAAAAAACGCTAGCTATATATACGATTTCTTGTATAAACTCGATAAAGACAGGCTCGACAATTATGCGACAAATCCAAAGGATAAATATGAAAATGAAACCTTAGTCCAGCTATTCCGCCTTAGCCCCGATGTACCCATGGGCGGCAGCGGCAATACCTTCGAAGCAGAGATGGGGGAAGATACCTATCTCAGAAATGCAGGCAACGGACAAGACTTTGGTGGAAATCCGATGCTCATTGTCAACTACGGTCCCGGTGCGACATTGGATAAGCCCTACACGATCGAAACTTTCCCCGAGGATGCCAATGAAGCGAAAATGTACAAGCTGGAATTGGTCTATTCGCTGGGAAATTCCGACCACGGAACCGACGGCCTTACGATACAGGTTCCTGTGGATGGATGGAATGATGCTGATACTCCATTGCCCGCATGGAACGATCTGGAGAATTTCGGGAATGAATTCGGAAAAATGCTCAACATCAGACCGAGCTGCGGCGGCATAGGTGCGCGCTTTGGCTGGCTAGATTTTAACGGTGACTGGCAGGGAGAATTCAGCTCCAGCGCGGGTCATTAATAGTTCCTGTTTATATTTAGTTGCGATAGGCGCATAGACGGAACTCTATAAGCCAGGCTACCTTGAGGTATCAAAACTTAAGGAGGACCCTGCGTGCCCCTCCTGGTCCCGCGCTATCTTTCCACATCCAGCTCAGCCTTCGCGATCGGCCTTTTAGCCCTTGGCATTCTCCTTGGACTCCTGGCCCATAACCTTTTTTTGGCTTTTTCCACCAAGGAAAAGATGTTTACGTACTTTTCGGCCATTATGGGCTTGCTGGTCATTCTACAGACCTTTTCGGCCTACGAAAGATTCATTTTTTATCTGACCTATAACCGTGTAACGCTGATAACCCATCTTTTGTTCGTCATCTTTCTGCTGTTCTTCGAAGATTTTTTTTCGCTGCACTCGCACAAGCCGAAGCTTTCGAAATTCAATCGATTTTCGATCTATCTGATAGCGGGATATACCGTTTTTTTTCTTATCATGAAGTTCCTTCTCCCCGACGCCACGGGCTTTCACAGGCTATTGGATTTTATCCGGGAACTGTTCGTTTTTTATACGAATGTACTTTTTATTTTCACCATCGCGACCGCCCTGGGATGGATGCGTACCGAGGCGCTGTTGTTGCTGATCGCCTTCATACCCCCCGCCCTGCTCACATCCATAAACGCCATGAATATTTTCCCTTTTATGGCTCGTTACGAAAGCTTTATCGGGTTTCTCATGCAGTACAACCAGCCGATCGGGCTTTCGCTCCAAGCGATTCTCTTTTCTCTGGCCATGGGCAACCGTTACAACCGTATCAAACTGGAGCGCCAGCAATCCGTGGAGGAGAGCCGGCGACTTACGCGGCTGAATGAAGAACGGATGGAATTTTACACGAGCATGAGCCACGAGCTGAGGACTCCGCTGACGATTATTCTGGGGATCAACGAGCAGTTGCGCAATGGTCGTTACGGCGATTCGATACGGAAAAACGCGGCCCAATTTTTAGCCATCGAGCGAAACTGCCTGCGCCTTCTCAGGCAGGTGAGCGCCATGCTTAGGTTGGGGCAACCTGCGGCGACAATTCAAGCTGAACCCCTTCCTCTCACCGCGACGATCCAGCTGATACTGAACGACTTTTCTGCTGTAGCGGCCGAACGCGGCATTCCCATTTTCTATGCTCCCGACAAGGGCATGGGATCCTTAGGTCTCTCTATCGCCTGCGAAGATTTGGAGGCCCTGGTCATGAACCTCGTATCCAATGCGTTGAAGTATTGTCCATCAAGCTCTCGGATCAGCCTTGACACGGTCCTGGTTCCCGAGGGGGACCTTGAACTATCGGTTTCCGATACGGGACCGGGAATTCCTGCTGAGCTGCAAGAAATTATTTTTCAACGATATCGGAAGGCGCCCGGGACGAGCGCCCGATTCACATCGGGTCTCGGGCTTACTGTGGTAAAAACAATAATGGAGAACTACGAGGGCTCGGTTACCCTGCACAGTGCCTTGGGCGAAGGTTCCCGTTTTACGCTGCGCTTTCCCGCATCATTGGTGGGCAGGCTGGCTGCCGACAGTCCGCCGCGGGCGGAAAGGAAGCTATTCAGTCAGCTCTATACCGCCGACCTGCTTCCGGGTATAGCCGCTGGGGATTCGGAAGCGGAAGGCCCGGCTAAGGAGCAGAAGCCCCGGGTCCTGGTGGTCGAGGACAACCGGGATATGCGAGCCTATATAGCCTCAGTTCTGGAGGAACGCTTTATGGTGCTCGGCGCCTCATCCGGGGAAGAGGCTCTGGCCTTGCTGAAAACCGAAGCTGTTGATGTGATCGTCTCGGACGTGATGATGCAGGGCATGGATGGTCACGAGTTTTTGGCCAGGATGCGGTCGGAATGCGGGGCTTTCCCCATCCCTCTCATTTTCCTCACCGCCCGTCATTCCCAGGAAGAGAAGGTCGAAAGCCTCAAGAAGGGGGCTATCCGCTATATCACCAAGCCCTTCGTCCCGGCGGAGCTCGTCGCTGGCATCGACGCGATTCTGCTTCACGACCGCGAGTTGGCCCATTCGCAGGTTGAGAGGATTCGAAAAGAGGTAGAGCTGATTCTGCAGAGAGTCGATAGGCAAGCCCAGCGGGATTCTCAGCATCACAATCCGAAAGCAACGGCGACCGACGCGTTTTTGCGAACCCAGTCCCTTTCCGCCCGGGAGCAGGAAGTGGTGCGATGCATCATCGCAGGCATGAGTGACAAGGAAATCGCGGTCAACCTCGGCATCTCCTCCCGCACGGTGGCCAATCACAATAGGACAATCTACAGGAAAACCGGGGTAGGTACGAGATTCGAGCTCATCTCCAAGGTGCTCACCTATGCCGCGGGTACGGTTGATTTTTCAGGTGGGCAGGATACCCTAGGCTAAGCTGTTTTGACGAAGGAGTAATACCATGCGCGGAGCCCTGTTCGAGTTCTTCGGTGGTCCTATTGCAATCGTGGATTTGCCCGACCCCGTCGCGCCTGAGACAGGCGTAGTGCTCAAGGTGGAGGCCACGGGCATCTGCAGGAGCGACTGGCACGGCTGGATGGGCCACGATCCGGACATTAGGTTGCCCCATGTGCCGGGCCACGAGCTGGTGGGCACTATCATCGAACTGGGAAAGGGCGTGCGCAACTGGAAGCCGGGCCAGCGGGTGACAATGCCTTTCGTGGCGGGCTGCGGTCACTGCGAGCCCTGCCTCACCGGCAACCAGCAGGTCTGCGATCATCAGTTCCAGCCGGGGTTTACCCACTGGGGTTCCTTCGCCCAGTATGTGGCGATTCACTACGCCGATATGAATCTTGTACATCTGCCCGAGGGAATGGATTCGGTGGCCGCCGCCAGCCTGGGGTGCCGTTTCGCCACGGCATTTCGCGCTTTGGAAGCCCAGGCTAAGGTCCGGGCCGGGGATTGGGTGGCGATTCACGGCTGCGGAGGCGTGGGGCTTTCCGGCGTAATGATAGCCCGGGCCATGGGGGCCAGGGTCGTGGCGGTGGACATCGACACGGAAAAGCTGGATATGGCCAAGTCCCTGGGCGCCGATTTCTGCGTCGACTCCAGGGGCGTGAACGATCTGCCTGGGGCTGTCCGCGAGATCACCGGCGGGGGTGCCCAGGTATCCATGGACGCCCTGGGGAATCCGAAAACCTGCTTCAACTCCGTCGCCTGCCTGGCCAAGCGGGGCAGGCATGTACAGGTAGGGCTTTTACTGGGCGAGCAGAGCAGAGCCGCCCTTCCCATGGACCTGGTGGTGGCCCGGGAGCTGGAAATTTATGGGAGCCACGGCATTCAGGCCCATCGTTATGGGGCCATGTTGGGCATGGTGGCTTCGGGGCTTTTACATCCCGAGCTTTTGGTAACCGACCGATATACGCTCCAGGAGGGGGTGGAATTCCTTCAGCGCATGGACAGCTTCCCGGGCTCCGGAATACGGGTGATCGACAGGATCTAAGGTGCTTAGACCGCAAGATCGCCGCGATTGACTCTTTTCCCCCTAATCACTACACTACCCGCAAGCCGTTCCCGTTGAAGTTTTCATGGCGCGAACGGTCCCGCCGAGTTAACCGAATTGCGGGCGGGTAAAAAATTCACGCTAAAGAGGGAATCATGCCAGCGATATTGCGTCCCTTCACCTCCGAGTCGGTGTCCGAAGGACATCCGGATAAAATCTGCGACCAAATCTCCGACGCCGTTCTCGACGCATGTCTGGAGAAGGATAGGCATTCCCGGGTGGCCTGCGAATGTTACGCCACCACGGGCCTCGTGCTCGTCGGGGGGGAGATAAGCACTAGAACCTACGTGGATATCCAGGAAATCGCCCGCTCAGTGGTAAAGCAGATCGGTTACGATAACCCCGAATATGGTTTGGACTGGGCGTCCATGGCGGTGCTTAACGCCATCCACAATCAGTCGCCCGACATAGCTCAGGGCGTGGATGGGCACGGGCTCAAGGAGTACGAAGGGAAACAGGGAGCCGGCGATCAGGGCATGATGTTCGGCTTCGCCTGCGACGAGACGCCCGAGCTGATGCCCGCGCCGATTATTCTCGCCCACAGGATATTGAAGGAAGCGGCCCGGATTCGCAAGGCCAAGCAAATCCCCTGGATGCGGCCGGACGGCAAGAGCCAGGTGACGGTGGAATACGACGGTAATAAGCCGGTGCGCATCGCCGCGGTGGTCCTTTCCCAGCAACACGACGAATCGGGGGCTGAAGGGGCTCTCTTGAGCCATGGGGAAATCAGGGAAAACCTTATCGAACAGGTTATAAAACCCGTGTTGGAACCGAGCGGGCTCCTCGACGGGGATACAAAGTATTATATAAATCCCACGGGACGGTTCGTCATCGGCGGTCCCGCCGGAGACACGGGCCTTACGGGACGAAAAATCATAGTGGACAGCTACGGCGGCATGGGCCGGCACGGAGGTGGAGCCTTTTCGGGCAAGGATCCCTCCAAGGTCGACCGTTCGGCTGCCTACATGGCCCGATACGTGGCCAAAAATATCGTCGCCGCCGGCCTGGCGACCCGCTGCGAGCTGGAGCTTGCCTACGCCATCGGCGTTCCCGAACCGGTTTCGGTGCTCGTCGAGACATTCGGCACCGCTTCGGTGGAGGAGACAAAGATCGCGGAGGCGGTGCGCAAGGTCTTCGATCTTTCGCCCCAGGGGATAATCGAGGCTCTCCACCTCAAAGCCCCGCAGTATAAGGCCACGGCCGCCTACGGCCATTTCGGCCGGGAAGGCTTTTCCTGGGAGAATGCCGATAAGGTGCAGGCCTTGCTAAAAGCCCTGTAGAGGGGCTGCTCGCGTAGGCCGGCCGAGGGATTTTGCAAAAACCCTCGGCCGGCCCCCACACCGTCCGCCGGCGATCAACGCCCTTTGTCTACGGCGCCCCGACAATCGCCGGGGGGCTCGAAATGCTTTGTCTACAAGGCCCCGGTGATCGAAACCCCCTTAAGCAGGACTGCCTCGGGGCAGAGCGATCTGGAGGCCAAGGCCCGTTCCCTGCTCCGGACCATGGTGGATCTGAGCTCAGCCACCGAGCCCGAAATCGACCCGCCGGTCAGGGGAATGCGTTTTTTACCATCGAACCAATAGGCCAGGCGAATTTCTCCACCAAAATCCCCGGTAGTCTGCTCGAGACTGAAATCCGAGAACTTGACCAACTCCAGACAGGGCTTGGCGCGCAGCTGTTCGAGACTGACTTTTCCCGCCGAAACCGAAAACAGGGGAAAAGACCCCTTTCTCGGCTGACCGAGCCAGTCGGCGTAGCGGATGCCGCCGGTCAGGCATTTCAAAACGCCCTTATCCACTACCTGGGTTCGTTCCAGAGGAAATCCCTCCCCATCGTAGGGACAGGAATTCGGGAGCCCGGGAATAATCGGTTCAGCCCAGATATCCAGGGGGTCGAGGATATCGATCGCGGGGTCGGTCTGTTGCACATTCATGCCGAGAAAGAAGGAAGAAGCCTTCGTGAAAATCGCCTCGGTGGAAGCGTTATCGAAAAACCATGCGAAAATATCCTCCGCCTCCCTGCCCCTCAAAATCACGGGCAGATCCTTCAATGCCGGCGTAGGGGAGGCCTTCGCCCTGTCCCGCACCTGGGCGAGCCTGGCGCCCGTGGCCTCCTCAAGCCTCGCCGCGGCGGGCTCCGAAAAAGCTATATCGTCAAAAAGCTCGACCCCGCCCGAATCGCCCTCGGCCTCGACGATGAATTCCGAATATCCCTTCCACTCCTCGGTGTCGAACCGCGCTCCCTTGGAGTTGATAAACTGCTTGCTGTTTTTGGAAATAAAAAGCTCAAGCGCGTTTATCCGCGCAAGGGGAGGGTCCTGGGGCTTTTTTTCCGGGGCGAACAAGGCTCGGCGGCATGTTTCGGCCCGGCTTGTCTCGTCCATCGCTTCAAAGCCCGAAGGGGGAAGAAGCACCCTCGCCTCCGCGGGACCGGGGAGGTCGAACCAGGGGTTCTTCGACATGGAAGCCGCGAAAAGGGCTTGGGCGATCTTGGAATCGATTTTCTCGTCGCTCAGGCTGGGCTGGAGTGTTATCGAAGCCTCGCCCCTGGTCTTCTTGTCACCCTCGTTTCCATCCACGTACACCGTGAGGGAGTGCCGGACCTCCTCCACTTCCCGGGCCAGCTCCAGATCGTTTTTGACGTAATACCGCTCTTGTCTCGAACTGTGCCCGCTTACCAGACGCCATTGCGCGGCCTTTACGCCGCCTCTTTTTTCCGCCCTGGCCAAGGCCTGTACTATTCGTTCTTTCATCATCCCAACCTCATCTTCGTTTTAACGCAGGGACCGCCGGAAGAAACCTTCACGTATTCCTTGTAGCCCTTGCCGCAAAAACCCGAGCCCGCCAGGAGGAAATCGTCGGAGACCATATCGATGGCCCCAAGCACGTCGGGCACGTAACCTGAACAGAATACGGGGCTGGCGATCCTTCCGGTGAAGGCGCCATCCACGATTTCCTTGCCCACCATGGCGATGAGCTGGATTCCCCAGTTCCGCGGATCTTCCATACCAGAGTTCAGCCTGCTCAGATACCAACCCTTCTTGACCGAGGCGATCATGTCCTTCAGCTTCGATTCGCCCGGAGCGAAATAGGTGTTGGTCATGCGGGCGTAGGCTTTGTGCGAATATGCCTCCCGCCGGCCGTTGCCGGTGAGGGGTATTCCCATGGCCAGCGCCGAAAGCGTGTCGGAAATACCGCTCACCAGAATTCCGCGATCGATTACCCTGGTCTTGGAGGAGGTTCTTCCCTCGTCGTCGAAAAGATATGAGCCGCACTGCTCGGCGCCGGCGGCCCCGTCGTACATGGTGACCAGATCCGACCCCACCCGTTTGCCTATGTATTCGGCCGCCTTGGCCCTGCCCTTGAAAAACATATCCGTCTCGACGCCATGGCCGAAGGCTTCGTGCGCCAGGGTTCCCGCCATGTCCGGATCCAGGATCACTTCGTAGACCCCCGGTTCGATTTTTACCGCATCCAACAGAAGGGCGAGTTCCTCCTTGAGCTCGGGCAGGCTGGCTTCGAGATTGTCCAGAAGTTCCAGCCCCTTTCTCCCCGACACGGGGCGATAGGAGGTCTTGGAAACCTGGCCACGACGCGAGACGCCGAATATGTAAGCCTGGGACCATGCGAAGCTTTGCATGAGGCTGCGGTTGGGCGAAAGAAAGAGACGGGATACGTCCATGCATTCGAAGCGCGTATGGGCCATCACCACGGTTGCGCCATCCGTGAGTTCTTCCCGCAGTCGGCTCAGCCTGGAGAGCGCAATCTTCGGATCGGTGGCAAAGGGGTCGATTTCCACCGTGCCTCTGAACTCCGCCTGAAGCGCTTCGTCGGGAATCCCGGGATAGCGTATCGCGCCCGGGGCAGCCAGGAGCTTCTCCATCGAGGGAACCAGTCGTTCCGCGAACGCCATCGCATCCTGACCGATATCCGGACAGGCGAATTCCGCGACGACACCGTCCTTCTGGGCCCGGAAGACGAAACCCCGCTGAACCCAGGTAGGTTCGCCGGTCCTCGTCTCGCCCGGGGTGGCCGAGTAGCGAATTCCCCGGTCGTCGGCGCCGAGTACGCTGATGTAGTCGAAACGCGGGGCGAGCAATTTCAGGACCCGCTCCAGTGCGGGCTTTCTCTCCGTGAGGAAGGCGCTATGAGGCCGTTCGGGCATGAGTACCTCCAATTCTATGCATTGTTCTTCCTTTCGGGTTTCAACAATAGTATATTTTCCCAACATTGTACCCTGCTTTTCGGAAAAAACCTATTTAGGAGCCTGGCAGCGTGAAGCGAAATTTCGACAAGGGAGAACAGGGATCGGGATATCTCTTCGCCGTCGGCGCCACGGTGTTGTGGGCGGGAAATATGACCCTCGCCCGAGGCTTGAGCGCGAGCATAGATCCGGTGGCCCTCTCTTTTTTCCGCTGGACCCTCGCCTGTTTGGCCATTCTTCCCATTTCGTTCAAACATATCGTCGCGGGCTGGCCGATTATCAGAAAGCGGCTAGGGTATTTTTCCATCGTTTCGTTTCTCGGGGTGACGGCCTTCGCCACCCTGGTCTACATGGCGGGGAGAACGACCACGGCGCTCAACCTTTCTCTCATATCCATAACCTTTCCGATTTTTATAATACTCTTCTCCAGAATTTTTCTGGGGGAAAGGATCGGTTGGCTGCGGAGTCTGGGAATAGCGCTCGTGTTGGCGGGAGTGGTGTTTCTGATAACCAAGGGCCGACTATCGGCCCTCGCCTCCATGTCCTTCGCTCCGGGGGATGCCTTGATACTGCTTTCCTCCCTCTCCTGGGCCGTGTACAGTCTTTTGCTTCGGAAAAAACCGAAGGAACTAAATCTCTGGGCCTTCCAGGGAGCGACCTTCGTGCTCGGCTGGGTATTCCTGGCGCCTTTTTACTTTTTCGGTCCCGCCATTTCGGCGCCCATCGGCTGGAATCTCACCATAATTCTTTCCATATTGTACGTAGCCCTTATGGCATCCCTGTTAGCCTTCATTTTCTGGAACAGGGCGGTGGAGCGGCTGGGCGCTTCCAGGGCCGGCATCCTGTACTATTCCATGCCGCTTTTCAGCGGATTGTTGGCCTATTTGATCCTGGGCGAGGATGTTGGCTTCATTCATCTTGTCAGCGCCCTGCTTATCGTGCCGGGAATTGCCGTGGCGAACTATTCGCCCCCAAAAAAGGCCCGGTAAGGCCTCGGTAATTCGCGTATCATCCTAAAAGGCCGTCCGAACGAGGCGGAGCGGGAGGAAGAATGAAACAGCGAAGCCTGGGAAATACGGGGGAACTGGTTTCGGCGATCGGCCTTGGCTGCATGGGCATGACCGGCCGCTACGGTCCCGCCGACGAGGCCGAGAATATCGGGGTGCTCAACAGGGCCTTGGATATCGGCCTCAATTTTTGGGATACCGCGGATATGTACGGGAACGGCGAAAACGAAAAACTCTTGGCCAAGGTTTTATCCAGCCGTCGCGAAGAAGTATTCCTTGCCACGAAATTCGCTTTTCGTCCCGACGGGTCGGGAAAGATGGGCGTGGATGGGAGTCCCGCCTACGCCCGACAAGCTATAGACGCGTCCCTCCGGCGTCTCAAGGTGGAGTACGTGGATCTCTACTACGCCCACCGGGTGGATCCTGGCGTTCCGGTGGAGGAAACCGTCGGGGCCATGGGCGAGCTGGTAAAAGCGGGAAAGGTCCGCTATGTGGGCATTTGCGAAGCGGCAGCGGAGAACATTCGGCGAGCCCATGGGGAATATCCCCTGGCCGCGGTGCAGAGCGAATATTCCCTGCTTACCCGCGGCCCAGAGGAATCGATCATTCCCACCTGCCTCCAGCTGGGAATCGCCTTCGTTCCCTATAGCCCGCTCTCCCGGGGCCTGGTCACCGCAGCCATGCCCGAACCAGAGACCATGGCGGCCGACGATTTCCGCCGCAGTCTTCCCCGCTTCAAGGGTGAAAACCTGGAACGCAATAAAAAGCTGGTCGAAGAATTCGCCGCCTTGGCGAGTTCTTTAGGCTGCAGCCCGGCCCAGCTGGCCCTCGCCTGGGTCTTGCACCAGGGCGAGACTCTTTTGCCCATACCCGGTACGAAGCGACTCAAATACCTGGAGGAAAACGCGGCTTCCGTGGACATCGTCCTGGAAAAAGAAACTCTTGCGCGAATCCAGGCGCTTTTGAGCGCCCATCCCACCGCGGGGCCGCGCTACGATCCGGGCAACCTGGATCTGGTGGACCGATAGGGGCTTGGCCTTGTGATTTTTTACGACCTTATGCGGGTCGGGCGGTAGGCAAAAAAAGAAACCGACGTGCCGTCTTTTCAAACACCTTCAGACGGGGCGGTTTCGTGTACCTGATGGCGTTAGCCTAATAGTTAAGCCTCTTATTGTCCATGGGAACGAAAAGGGTTTCTTGCTATTTCATCGATTTTTCATAAAAGAAAAAACATCCTCTCATTTTTCCATTCTAGGCTTGCACCATCTTTTCCCAGATAAGGAGCGATACAGATGAGAGAGTTCAAGAAAAGGATGGCGCTCTTCGTTACCCTTTGTTTTACCGTTGGCATGGGTTTCGCCCAGAACGTCATCATGCTCATCCCCGACGGAATGAGCGTGGCGGGTACCACCCTGGCCAGGTTCTACAAAGGAGGACCCCTGGCCCTGGACGAGATCGCCTGCGGGCTGGTGAGCACCTGGAGTTCCGATGGGACGATCGCCGACTCTGCTCCCGCCGGTTCAGCCTTCTCCACCGGCTGGGCATCCCAGACCGGGAACGTGGGGAGTCTGGGCAAGCTGTACCTGCTTCCCGACGTTGAGGTTCCCGAAGCCGACGACTTTCGTCCCGTGGCGACCGTCCTCGAAGCGGCGCGGCTGAGCGGGCGCTCCACCGGCATCATCAGCACCAGCGAGTTCATGCACGCCACGCCCGCCGATTTCAGCGCCCACGATCCTTCGCGTTCCAACTACGACAACCTCACCGAGCAGATCGTGTACAACCGGCTCACGGTCATCCTCGGCGGGGGAACGCCCTACCTGGACGCCGCGGCGAGGAAGGATAAGGAAGACATGAAGGCCATCCTGTCCTTTCGCGGGTATACCTACGTGGATAACGCGTCGGATTTGCGCGCCTTCAGGGGCGACAAGCTCGTCGGCACCTTCGGCAAATCCAAGGCGGCGACCGCCATGTCCTACGATCTGGACAGGGATCCGGCGATCGAGCCTTCGCTCTCCAGAATGACAGCCAAGGCCATTGAAATCCTCTCGCAGAACGAAAAAGGATTTTTCCTCATGGTCGAAGGCTCCAAGATCGACTGGGCGGCCCACGCCAACGATCCTGTCGCCCTCATAACCGATATCATCGCCTTCGACGATGCGGTAAAGGTAGCCCTCGACTTCGCGAAAAAGGACGGCAACACCGTCGTCATCGCCGTCACCGATCACGGCAATTCCGGTATCTCCATAGGGGATCGCTCGATCAGCTCAGGCTATGACAAGACCCCGTGGACCACCTTCATCGACCCGCTCAAGAGGGCCAGCCTCACCGGCGAAGGGCTCGAGGCCGTCCTGGCCGCCAGGGGAGCCGATCGAACCAAGCCGGAAGCCATACGGGAAGCCGTCGCCGCCTATATGGGTATCTCCGACCTGACCGAGGCCGAGATAGCCCTGTTGGCCGCAGCCAAACCCGGATCTTTGAACTATGCGATCGGCCCGATGGTCGCCTTTCGCGCGAAGATCGGGTTCACCACCAACGGTCATACGGGCGAGGATGTTGTTCTCTATATCTACGACCCTTTCGGAAGAAGGCCCACCGGACTGGTGAGGAACACCGATATCGCCGACTACATGGCCGCCACCATGAAGGTCGATCTCGCCAAGGCGACTTCCCTTCTCTTTAAGGACGCAATCCCGATGTTCTCCAGGAAGGGCGCCGCCGTGACGGTGGACAAGACCGATCCCGAGAACCTCGTCCTCGTGGTGACCAAGGGCGATAAAACCCTGCGGATTCCCCGCAACAAGAGCATCGTTTACCTGGACGGCGAAATGCTGGAATCCGACGGGGTAGCGGTTTTCAACGGGTCGAAATGGTATGTCGCTAAAAATGTGATAGACCTGATTCAATAGAGCCTTAATACCTGCATCGAAGATTGTTGATGAACCTTTCAACAATCTTCGATGCAGAGACAAACGCCTTCACAGGCCGGTCCTGTGTTCCGATATTAAAAGAATGCGGAGAAAGCCTGCCGAATTGAGAAGACAGCGTTGGCTGCGCCTGCCTGCTCGTTGGTTGATTCTGCTCGCCCTAGTTCTTTTCGATCTATGGGCTGGTACGCCGGCTTTGGCCGCTCCTGCCGCCTCGGCGGGAAAAAACCAGGGGGAGATCCCCTTGCCGAGCTTTTCCCCCTCTAAAACACGAAGCTCCATACTCCGCCTGGCGGATAGCTTTATAGGAACGCCCTATGTCTATGGCGGTACGAGTCCCAAAGGGCTGGATTGCTCGGGTTATGTGTTTTTGGTTTTTAAGGAAGCCACCGGTCGAAACCTTCCACGGACAGTTTCCTCCCTGGGGCGCTGGGTTCTTATCATCCCTCGAAAGGAATTGATAGCGGGCGATCTCGTTTTCTTCGACCTCGAAGCCCCGGATTCGGGGAGCGGCTCCGATACGCCAATCGGTCCGGCGGTTATCGCCGCCGCCGACCATGTGGGCATATACGTAGGAGACGGTCAATTTCTTCATTCCGCCAGCGCGGGAAGCCGCAGGGGGGTCACGAGGAATTCCCTCTCCGAGTCGTCCTGGTCCAGGCGCTATCTTTTCGCCGGGCGGGTAGTGTCCGCTTCGCCTTTGTCCGGCCTGGCCATCGAGGCAAGCGTATTGGGAATCGTGAATGGCGATGCCCTTGTGGGCGGCGGCGCCCCGCAGCTGGAGCTGCGGGGCGCCGGCCTGGGCGCTGCCGTCTCGCTGCCAATTTTCAACAACTTCTCCATCGGCCTTCGAGGGCGCGCCGAGTATGACGAGCTGCTCGGAATCCTGCGCCTCCCCCTGGAACTCGTAATCGGCCAAAACGTCGGCTTTTCCCTCTTTGCGGGCCCCGCCTTTACCCTGGGCGCGCCCGAACTTTCGGCGACCGACTCCGGTCCGACCAGGGGGTACGATGCCCCCCTCGACTGGCTCGGCACGGCCGGGATCCGCTGGTCGACGCCAATGATCCGCTCGGGGGCCTCGGGTCTGGGCCTTTTCTTCGAACTTCGCTACAACCGTTATCTGGTTCTGCCCGGCCAGCCCGAAGAATTGGCCGTCGATCGCAACGCGACGATCAGCCTCGGCATAGGCCTTCGGTATCGATGGGTACGGTATTGATGCGCCCGGCGGCTTCATGTCCCGCAATTCGCCCCCGGGTCGTCGATTCGGCGTTGTGCCTGCGCCTTCAGCGTCCGGGGGCCGGGCTCGGGCTCCGGGGTAAAAAAACGGCGCCCCGAAGGACGCCGCGCTAATCCAGAAAAGTGCCGCCACATTGCGCGCCGCGTTCAAAAGCCTTCCGGTTTTTGAACGCGGCGCGCTCTCGGCGAATTCTCAGGCCTCGACCAGCACCGGAACCTTTTTCTTTTCGCCCATAACGTCCGTTTCCAGGAGCTTGTAGGCGTGGGTGGGACACTTCTGCACGCAGACGCCGCAGGAGGTGCATTTGTCGTAGTCGGTGACAGGGATACCGTTCACCATGGCAATACACTTTTCGGGGCACTGCTTCACGCAGATTTCGCATTTGATGCAACCGGTTTTGCAAGTCTTGATCACGTTGGCCTTGATCACATTGCGATTGGAACAGAGGACTATGGAACCCTTCTTGCCCCTAGGCACAAGGGTAAAGAGTTTCTGGGGGCATTCCTCCACGCACATGCCGCAACCGGTGCAGTTTTCGTAGTTCACATGGGGCAAGCCGTCGTCGCCCATTTCCAGGGCGTCGAACTTGCATACCGCCACGCAGTCGCCCAGGCCCTGGCAACCCCAGGAACAGGCCTTCACGCCGCCGGTGGAAAGCTTGGCGGCCCGGCAGGTCTTTATACCGACGTAGTCGCCCTTGGATACCGCCAGATCCTTAGTTCCCTGACAAAGCAGCACCGTGACCAGATCTTCCGCCGCCGCGTCCACGCCCATAATCTTGGACACCGCTTCCGCGGTGGAAGCGCCGCCGGCCGAACACTTGGTGGTCGGCGCCCTGCCCGTGGCCACGGCCTCGGCGTAGCCGTCACAACCCGGAAAGCCGCAACCGCCGCAGTTGGCCCCGGGGAGGGCCGCCCGCACCTCGTCGATCTTGGGATCACGCTCGACATGGAACTTTTTCTGGAAAAACCCCAGGGCTATGCCCAGCACGAAGGCGAGAATGGCGGCGAACAGCATGGTGATTAGTATGACGCTCATTTCCTACCCCTATTTGATGAGCCCGGAGAAGCCCATGAAAGCCACGCCCAGAAGGCTGGAGGCGACGAAGAGAATCGGCGTGCCCTGGAGGAACTTGGGCACGGGGCTTGTCTTCATCCTGTCCCGTACCCCCGCCAGCAAAACCATGGCCAGAAGATAGCCCAGGGAGACGCCCACGGCGTAGACGATGGACTCGATGAATGAGTAACCGTAGTCGATGTTCTCGAAGGTCACCGCCAGGATGGCGCAGTTGGTGGTGATGAGGGGAAGATAAATACCCATGGCCGCATAAAGGCCGGGGATGTTCTTCTTCAGATAGAACTCCACCAGCTGAACCAGACTGGCAATCACCAGGATGAATACGAGAATCTTGAGGAAGGTGAGCCCCAGCGGCACCAGGACGAAATTGTAGATGGGCCAGGTGGCGGCGGTGGCGAGCACCGTCACGAAGGTTACCGCGAACCCCATGCCCACCGACTGGCCTACGTCGTTCGTCATGCCCACATAAGAACAGAGGGCCAAAAATCGCATTAAAACGACGTTGTTCACCAGGAGGGCGACTAAAAAGATTTTTGCCAGTTCCATTATGCACGCTCCTTGGCTGTTTTCTCCATTCTGCCCTTAAGCCAGATGTTGAAGGAGATGAAGAGTCCGAAGACTAAAAAGCCTCCCGGGGGCAGAATGAAAAAGAGAATGGGTTGATAGGAAGCCGGCATTACCGGAATCCCGGCCAGGCTGCCGTTACCCAGAAGCTCCCGCACCGCGGAAATGGCGATCATTACCCAGGTGTAGCCCAGACCCATGCCCAGGGAATCGAAGATGGCCGGCATGAGCTTTTGCTTCGAGGCAAAGGCTTCGACGCGGCCCATGATAATGCAGTTGACAACGATCAAAGGAATGAAAACGCCCATGCTCTTGGATAAATCGGGGAAATAGGCCTTCATCACCAGGTCGACCATGGTGGTAAAGGCGGCGATGATGATGATGAAAATGGGAATTCGCACCGAATTGGGTATCACCTTCCTGAAAAGGGAAATGACAATTTCGGAAAAGAGGAGGACGAAGGTCATCGCCAAGCCCATGCCCAGACCGTTGGCCACGCTGGAGGTCACCGCCAGGGCCGAACAGAGGCCGATCATGAGCATCAGGAGGGGGTTTTCGTAGATTATTCCCTGCTTGAAGGTTTTCCAGAGGCTTTTCATATCATTTCCCTCCCGTCGTTTCCGGAGCGCTCTCCGAAGCCGCCGAACCACCATAAGAAGCAGCCGAGCCTTGGTCCGCCGATGGCGCCAGCGCGGAATTCTCAAGCCACAGCACCCCCGCGTCCGCCGCCGCCTTGACTATGGTCGTCAGCGAATTGGAAGTTATGGTCGAAGCGGTAATGGCCACCACATCGCTCTTCACGACAAAGGGATCGGTGACAAACTTGCCCGCGAACTGGCCAGGGAAGGTGACCTTGTTCGCCTTGTCGACATAGTAGCCGGGATTCTTGGCGTTGGCGCCCAGTCCGGCGGTGTCGTTGAGCTCGAGGATACGCACCCCGGCGATGCTGCGGTTGAGTTCCACACCCACCAGGAGTACCGCCTGTCCTCCGTAGCTCGGTCCCGCGGCTTTTACCGCCAGGCCGAGAGGGGCGCCGCCCCGCTTGGCAAGGAAGGCGCTGGAAATATTCACCCCCGCATTGGCCGAGGAAATGGTTGCCGAAATATCCTCGAAATCCTCTCCCTGGGGAAACAAATCGCGAAGGGAAGCCTCGAGGGCAAGTTGATCCTGGGCTTCTATCTGAGGCTTGGTGATCGAATACACCACGGCCAGACCCGCGCAGGCCCCCACGGCAAAGAGGGCGAGGGCTATGCCCAACTTCAAGGTGCCTTTCATCGCGCCGCCTCCTTCGAAGGCTTCGCGGGTTTGACCGGAGGCACGAAGCCGTACTTCTTGACCCTCATCTTATTGAGGAAGGGGGTGGCTATGTTCATGATGAGAATCGCATAGGTGACGCCTTCGGGGAATCCGCCGAATTTTCGAATCACCGCGGTGATAAGCCCTATCCCTATACCGAAAAGGATCTGCCCTTTAGGAGTAAGCGGCCTGGTGGCGTAATCGGTGGCCATGAAAAAAGCCCCGAAGGCTATGCCGCCGGTGAAGAGGGAAAATACGGGATTCATGCCCAGTACCCAGGAGAAGAGGAAGGTCGAAGCCAGCACCGCCACGGGAATTATCCATTGAATAACGCCGATGCCCAAGAGGAAAAGCCCGCCCAGGGTTATCAACAGGATGGAGCTTTCGCCCAGGGACCCCGAATGGTAGCCCAGGAAGAGTTGCTTCAAAAGCTCCCCATCGCTATGGGTACCCAGATAGGTGCCCACATCGGCCAGGGTCTTGCCGGATTTGACAAGGCCCAGCGGGGTTACCGCAGTCACCGTATCCACCGCTCCCTGGGCAAGGGAGAGTGAGGAAATGGCGTCGGGGCCCACGATCAGCCCCTGGGGGAGCGTCCAGGTGGTCATGGCCGCGGGAAAGCTCATAAGCAGGAAGGCGCGGCCGATGAGGGCGGGATTGAAGGGGTTCGCCCCCAAACCGCCGAAGAATTCCTTGGCCACGACGATGGCGAACACCGCCCCCAGGGCGCCCATCCACAGGGGCGTCGAAGGAGGCAGGGTCAAGGCCAGAAGAAGACCGGTGACCAGGGCGGAAAAATCGCTTACCGTGGTCGAAGCTTTTATAAGCTTGCGGAACACGAACTCCGCCGCCGCCGCCGATGCCATGGTAACCAGGATCAGGGCCAGGGCGGAAAAGCCATAGAGGTACACGCCGTAGGCCGAGGCGGGAACGAGGGCGATGAGGACCGAAAGCATGATCCTCGGCGTGCTCACCGGCGTGAAGGAATGGGGGCTCGACGAGAGCAACATGCCTTTAGCGGGCATTCTGGGCCTCCTTTTGCTTCAGAGCGCGCAGAATCTGTTTGCCGACCCTGAAGCGCTGGACAAGATGGCGATGCGAGGGACAGACGAAGGAACAGGTTCCGCATTCGATGCAGTCCAAAAGCCCGATTTTTTCGGCTTCCTTATAATCACCAGCCTCGACGGCGACGGCGAGAAGGGCCGGGGAGAGCCGGCAGGAGCAGGCGCGCATGCAGCGGCCGCAGCGTATGCAGGTTTCCTCGTCGTAGTGCTTGGCTTCGACGGTATCGAGCAGCAGGACGCCCGAGGTATTCTTTTGCACGGGGATCTGGTAATTGGGAACCGCGACGCCCATCATCGGCCCGCCGTAGATCACCATGCCCAGCTTTTCCTCATCCACCTGGGCCAGCCCGGCGGCGATAATGTCGGCCACCGGAGTGCCGATGGGCGCCACCACATTGGCCGGCTTCGTGCAGGCTCCGCCGGAGATGGTGAGTCCGCGCTCTATGAGTGGCTTGCCCTCTTTAAAAGCGTCCACCATGGCCAAGAGGGTGCCGATGTTCTGCACGACGCAGCCAACGTCCATGGGCAGGCCGCCGGAAGGCACTTCTTTGCCGGTTATGGCGGTGATGAGCATTTTTTCGCCGCCCTGGGGATACTTTGTCTTGAGCAACTGCACCCTGATCTTCATACCCGCCCTCGTACGGGGGCTGGCGGCGATCGCTTTTTCCAGAAGGGGAACGGCGTGGACCTTGTTTTCCTCCACGGCGATCACTCCCTCGGGAGCGTTCACGATCTTCATGGTGATCGCCACGCCTTCGACCACATCGTCGGCGCGCTCGATCAGACTTCGCTCGTCTATGGTGAGAAAGGGTTCGCATTCGGCGCCGTTGGCGATAACCACGGCGATGGGCTTGGAGGGCGCCAGCTTGACATGGGCCGGGAATCCCGCCCCTCCCATTCCGACGATTCCCGCCGCCCTAACCCGGGCGAGGGCCTCTTCCTTGGAACAGGCGAAAGGATCGAGGGGAGGCATAAAATCCACCAGCTCTTCGGGCGCTAAAGCCGGCTGTCCTTCCGCCGGGGGCGGAAGCGCCTCGATTACGATGCAAGGGCCCTCGGAATTGTTCGATTGGGTTCTCGGCTCTATCTTTTTAACCACTCCGGCGATCGGGGCGTGGACGGGCACGGTCATCCGGCCCTCGGCGTCGGCGATCTTCTGCCCGCGCTTGACGTTATCCCCGACTTTTACCAGGGGCTGGAGCGGGGCGCCGAAGTGTTGATTGACGGGCACGACGACAAGCTTTACCTCTCGCAAACGCAGGATCGCTAGACCGCTGGACCGTTCTTTTCGCTCGGGCGGATGCGCTCCGCCTTTGAAGGTCTTTACTGCCATGGCGGAAAATGTCTCCTTTGCAGGTTAAATCCGCATTCAGCGAGCCTTTGCCCTCGACACGGGGTGTGGACTCGCTGAGTAAGGTGGGAAAACGATGAATTCTACTCCGATTTCTAAAAAACGGTCAAGCTCAGACTATCTGCGACCCCTGAACATGACCCGCACCTGTTTGTACAAACCTTCACCCTCGCTCTTGGTCTCGATATCCACGATATCGTTGAGGGTGGTGTGGACGATTCGCCGCTCGAAGGGGTTCATGGGCTCCAGCAGGAGGGACCTGCCGGTCCTGCGCACCTGTTCGGCGGATTCATAGGCGATCCTCACCAGGGACTCTTCCCGGCGAATCCTATAATTCTCCGAATCCAGGATAACCTTCACATCGTCCCTGCCCAGCTTTCCCGCGTAAACATTGGCCAGAAGCTGCAGGGCGTCTATATTCTTGCCCTTCTTGCCGATGATCATCGAGGTATTGTCCGTCTCCACCTTGAGCCCGAGTTTTTTATCTTCCCTGAAAAGAACCGTCACCTTCGAAGGATAGCCCATGGCGTCCACCACGGCCTTGGTCCAGGCGACGATTTTTTCCTCGAATTCATCCATGGGAATGCGCTCTTCGTCCGAAAGCAGCCTGCGCTCCTGTCCGGGGCCCTCGTTCCCGGCGCCATCCCGAATTCCGCTTCCGGAAGAATCCTCGCCCGCGGCTTTTTTCACCGCCTCCGGGCTCGCGTCGGAATTCGTATGAACCCTTATCTTTACCTTGCCCTTCTTGAACAGACCACCGGAAAGCGACTCGAGAATCTCCACATCGAACTCGTCGGCCTCCAGCCCCAGCTGGGTGGCGGCGAGCTGGATAGCCTCGCGCTCGGTTTTTCCTTCAAATTCATATACCATCACTATCTCCTAAAAAAGTGAAACGTACCTGCGTAGGGGCGGCGCCGCGAAGCTCCCCGGGGAGCTTCGCGGCGCCGGTGTCTTCAGCGTTTGCCGCCGGCCTTCTTCCCGGAAGATGCCTCGCCCTTGTCCCCCTTGGAGGAGCCAGGTTTCCGCGTCGAAGCGGAAGACTTGCCATCCATACCCGCGGCTTTTTTCTCAAGCCAGTTTTTAACCTTTTCGCCGAGGTCGTCCTGGGTCGCGGATTCGCCGCTGGCCCGGACGCTGGTCCTTCCGGCGTTCCTCATGGGGCCGGAAGCCGGAGCGGGGGCTTTTGCCGGAGTCAGCTTGTGCTTCTTCAGAAGATCCTTGATCACCACCTGTTGGGCTATGGTCAGGAGATTGCTGACGATCCAGTAAAGCAGAAGCCCGGAGGGAACATCGTAGAGAATGAAGAAGAACATGATGGGCATTCCGTACATCATCAACTTCATTTGGCCGGCGTTCTGCCCGCCCTGGGGGCTCTGGGTGAACTTGCCATACAAAAGCTGACTGGCCAGGTAAATGATGGGCAAGGCCCGCAAATCGTTCCATCCGAGGATGGGAAGACGGAACGAGCCGAAATTCACGATGCTTTCCGGAAGGGAAAGGTCGTTGATCCACCCGGCTATGAAACTGGCGCCCCGTAAGTCGAAGTGATTGTTGAAGAGATTGTACATGGCGATGAAAAGGGGAAACTGAATGAGCATGGGCAGACAGCCCGACATGGGGTTGTAGTTTTCCCGCTTGTAGAATTCCGCCATCTCCTGGTTGAGTTTCTGGGGATTGCCCTTGTACTTCGCCTGCAGCTCCTGGAGCTTGGGCTGGAGTTCCTGCATCCTGGCGGTGGAAACGGAACTCTTTTTCGTAAGCGGGTAAAACAACACCTTTATGAAGATGGTGACCAGGATAATCGCCACGCCGTAGTTGGGAATGAGCTTATAGGAAATATTCAGCATGAACTTCAGGATCGTCTCGAGCCAGCCTAAAAGATTGGAACGCTCGACCACGTCCTCCAGCTTCATGGACGAAAGACCGAAGCTGTTCTTGTCCGCGTATTCGTATTTGGCCAGGTGGGCATTCGTCCTGGGGCCGAAATAAAAATAATATTTGTCCGTCTGCGCCGAGGAGGAGATCGCCGGCCTGGACAGGTACATGGTGTTGGTCTGCTTGATGAGGGAATCCTGCCCCTGAAGATAACTGAAAGACGCGAAGGGAAGTTCGGGAATCGCGATAAAGGAGAAGTATTTTCCCGTCATCGAGCCCCAGCTGGGTCTCTCCTTGATAACCTGAAGATTGCCCGCCTTGGGCATTTCGGTCTTTTTCTTGCCTTCCACCTCGAGTATGTATTTCCGGTAATCGGCATTCTTGCTCAAATGGTCGAAGCGGGGTCCGATCTGGGGTCCCACCGAGAGGGTGTAGGCCGTACCATTCGAGTTGAGGGGTATCTGGGCCCCATTCTCGCCCTCCAGGCCGATCGCCATTCCAAACAGATACTCACCGTTGCGGAAGGTGTAGGTCTTTCTATAGGTAAAGGGCTTCAGCTCCCCGCCTTCGCTGGAACGGGCGTAGAAAACCCTGGAGAATTGAATCGTCTTTCTGTCCGTGTCCAGCCAGGAAACGTTCATGAGTTCGCCCACCGTGGGGGATCCCGGCGCGCCAAAGGCCAGGGAAATACCCTGGGAGCCCTTTTCGCCGGGGACGATGAGGTCGACATAGCCTTCCTTATCCTTGTGCTCCTTGAGCTGGAGGGAAACGATATCGCCGCCGGAGTTGCTCAGCACCACCTTGAGCAGATCCGTTTCGACCGTATAGGTGGTTTTCGCGACCGGAGCTTCCACCGGAGGTGTCTGGACAGCGGCAGGGGCCGTCGCGGCGGCCTGGGCTGTCGACACCGTCGTCGTCGGGGCGAAGGGATCGGCCACCACGGTAGCCGCCGGAGGCGGGGGACCCGCCGTCTCGCCGAGCTGCTGGGTAGTCTGCGCCGTACTCTGGGCGCTCTGGGGCGCCGGG
Organism: Spirochaetales bacterium Spiro_12; assembly: GCA_001603165.1. Taxonomy (GTDB): domain Bacteria; phylum Spirochaetota; class Spirochaetia; order Treponematales; family Rectinemataceae; genus UBA2256. The sequence goes on along the minus strand of LVBN01000024.1, from coordinate 3,452 downwards.
GGAAAGAATACGTTCTGGAGCATGAAGCCCACGCCGACGATTACCGTTGAAAGCACCACCGCCAGGATAGTGCGCCTGCTTTCTTCTTTTGACTGGGAACCATCGTTAAATATGCTCATGGTACTGGATCATAACCTCCCGGATTATGTGGATGGCAACGAAGGATCCTCCTGAAGGCAAGCCAAAGTCCCTTGAATGGACCGTACTTGGCTATCGCCTGGTAGGAGTAGGCCGAACAGGTCGGATAAAACCTGCAGGACGGGGGGAAAAGAGGTGATATCGCTATCTGGTATAGTTTAATGAGCGCGAGAAACGGAAGAGACAGCAGTTTCTTCAGCACATTCATTCGACTAAACCCGCCTTGCGAAAGAGACCGAGCATCAGGGCGGAACAGACCGAAAAGTCTTCGTATCCGGGGTATAGGATAAGGGCCACATCGAAGCCCCGACGGAAAGCCGCCTTGTTGAGGCGCCAGACTTCCCGGGCTATGCGCTTTGCACGGTTTCTCCTGACAGCCCCATCAAAGGAGCGAACCGTAATAAAAACAACCCGGTTCCATGAAAGGGAATTGCGCGCCACGCGAAGAGCCATCCCCTTGCAGGAAAACCGGGCGCCGGTGCGAAAAATCCGGTCTATTTCCGACTTTTTCCGAATTTTCTCGGATTTCGGAAATCCCTGTTTCTCTTTCTCCATTTCCCCATCCGGGGACATACCGTCAATACTTCTTGTTCTCGTCGGCGACGGTAAGCTTACTTCTGCCCTTGGCCCTTCTGCGCTTCAGAACAAGCCTGCCGCCCTTGGTGCTCATGCGGGCGCGGAAGCCGAACTTGCGGTTTCTCTTGGTTCTGCTGGGCTGGTAGGTGCGTTTCATGGTAACGTGCTCCTTAACCTAAGGCGATTACTGGATCGCCGGTCGATTTCGCTATCGATGCCCCGGGGGCATAACCCGCGGGCAGGCTCGTGAGTATAAAACGCTGCGCCCGACTTCGTCAACCATCTGTCTATCGACGAATGTTCTTCCGTATTTTTTCGAATATATCCCGAAGCTCCCCAGGGAGGACCGAAGAAGGGCTGGTTTTCGATGGGGTTTCGGGTGGGACAGTCGATCGATCCTTCGGTTGGGCTTGGGAAACTTCGTTCCTTCCGGCGCCCCCCGGAGCCTTAGGCTGGAAGAGCCTCTTGTCTTCCCGCGGGGCTTCGGCCGTAGCCGCCAAAGGAACCTCGGACCTCGAAGCGTCGGCCGCCGCATCCCCGCCCCGGGAGATTCCGCCCAAGCCCTCCGCGTTTCCCAATCTGAAGGCAATGCTCCGGACGCCCAGGTCGGGAAAGCGCCGCTGAATCTCGCCCAGCATCCTGTCCTGCTGCAGCTGCAATAGCTGCATCCAGCCCTGATGCTCGGTCTCGACGATCAAGACGCCGTGCTTTATGTCGATAGGTTTGGAGTGCGGGGCGAGCCGTCCTCCGGCGATGCTCTTCCAGGAACGGTCGAAAAGGGCGTAATACTCCCCCCGCCTGACCAGGTCCCGGTCGAAAAACGCCGAGAGTATTTCAGAGGCGCTTTTGATTCTCGAATCGGCCATTGTGTACCCTGTAGACGATGGTATCCCCGTTTTCGTACTCGGTCCACGGCTCTTCCGGCAGGAAGGTGAAAAAGGCCTGCGCTCCCTGACCCGGGGGCGGCAAAAGCTCGAGAAAACGTCGCCGTTTGCCCACATCCAGCTCCAGCAGCACGTCGTCCAGCAGAAGAATGGGCCAACGGGGTTTCGCACCCCCGTTCGAGGGCTGTTTTTCCGTCGCGGCAACGACGCCTCCCCCGTAAGGGTCGGGACCGCCGCCAGTGTCAGCATCGCCACAATCACCGTCGCCGGCCGCCACCGCCGAAGCCTGGATAATCCGCAAAATCAAAGAAAGCAGACGGAGCTGCCCTGTGGAGGCCCGGTCGGTAAAGCTGCCTTCCTCGCCGGTGAATTCCCATCGATCGCGATGAGGCCCGGACCTCGTCGTCCCGAAAATGATTTCGGCCTCCCTCCGGGAGTCCAGAAGCGCCAGGAGGGAACCGACATCTCTCTCGTTTTTCCAGCTGGGGGAATAGGAAAGCTCTACCGGGCGCCCCAGCCGGGAAACGTATTCGTAAAGCCTGGGAAAATCCTTCCGAAATCGTCGATGAAGCTTTTGCCGATCTTCCATCAGCGCCAATCCAAAGCGCACGAATTGGGGATCCAGCACATCCAGCAAATCGTGGGCGCTTTCCTTGAGCGCCGCGTTGCGCTGCTTGAGTATGCGCTTGTAGGAACGCAGCGAATCGATATAGCCGGGATAGAGCATTCCCGCGCACTGGTCGAAGAAAAATCTGCGCCGTTCCGGATCGCCCGCGGCGAAGCTGAAGTCCTCGTGGCAGAAGACCACCGCAGGGTTGTGGAACACAAGCTCCTTCCTGTCCCTGAGGCCCTTGCCGTTGAGCCGTATATCCTTGGTCTGCCCATCGTAGCGTATGGAGATACTATCCTCGAGCGCCCCGCCGCCAGCCAGGGAACTCCACGCCGCCGCCAGCCCGAAACCCCGGCTCCCGGCGGCGGGAATCTGCTGATCCACCGAACCTCTGAAGGAAGCTCCATAGCAGAGATAGTACAGGGCTTCGAGAAAATTGGTCTTTCCCTGGCCGTTCTCGCCGATAAGAAAGATCCTCTCGGCCCTGGTATCCACCTCGCTGTCTTCGAGATTGCGGAATGAGACGAAACGGGCGTACGAAAAAGGCATTAGTCTATTTGCATCGGCATGACTATGTGGAAGTAGTCTCCGCTTGGCTCGGGCCGCAGGGTGATGGCCCGGGAAGGATCGCTGAACTCGATGGTGAAGGCTTCGGAGTCCAGGACCCTCAGGGGTTCTTCTATATACTTATAGTTCAAGGCTATGGTAGTTTCGCCGCCGGAATATTCGCAGCCTATCTCTTCCCTGGCGGCGCCGATCTCGCTCTCCTCAGAGGACAGCACGAGACCGTTTTCCGAAACCGAGAAAAAGGTCCGGTAGGATTTTTGTTCCACGAAAATGGAAACGCGCCTGAGCGCTTCGAGCATATCGGCTTTTTTGACGCTGAAGGAGTTTTTCTGGTTTTGCGGAATCACCTTCTGGTAATTGGGGAACTGACCTTCGATGAGAACGCTGGATATCTGGTAATTATTGAAGCGCAGGAACAGGCTTTTCTCGGTGATGGCCAGGTCGAGCATTCCCTCGTCGGAAAGACGCTTCAGAACAATGCCCAAGACCTTGGTGGGAATGATCACGCTCTTGAAATCGGGCAGGTTGCCTCTGGTGTCGCTGCGCACGTAGGCCAGGCGCCTGCCGTCGGTGGAAACCATTACCAGGCTTCCTTCCTGGGTCTTTTCCATGTATACGCCGTTCATGAAATATCTGGTCTCGTCGTTGGAAACCGAGAAAATAGTCTGGGAAACCAT
>LVBN01000023.1 GCA_001603165.1 Spirochaetales bacterium Spiro_12 | reverse complement strand
GGCGCTCAAGCCCTCGGCGCGACGACAGGGCCGGCGGCTTCCGGGTCCTCCGCGTTGGCCGCTTTAGTGCCCGGCGCGGCGGGCGCGGTTTCGGAATCCGCCTCCGGCACTCTGGAGGGTAAGGGTTTTTATGTGGAAATCGTCAATGTTTCGGGGCCGGTCGCGTACGAAGGCCTTTACGCCCGGACGCCGACGTTAAAGCTCTCGTCGGTGGTCACCGCCGATCAGATGCTGTCGAACACGAATCTCGACTATGCCGAACTATCCAGGCGCAAGACTGACGGGGCCTGGGAGTTCATGAGTTTCTCTCCCCGCGAGGTGCTCGCCGGCGTATTCGATCTGAGCTTAAGGGCACAGGATAGTATTCGCTTTGTAGAACTCGGCTATATGCCCGAGAAACCGGACTTCGATCGTTTCGGCAACGCCTACGCCCTCTTGGGGGCGGTTCGAAATCCGGGCTTGTATTCCATGAGCGCGTCCCTGCCCCTTTCCGAGGTGATCACGGTGGAACAGCTTTTGGGCGCCACGGATATCCATTACGCCGAGATCGAACGATGGGTGCCCGGCGGACGCACGGAATATATCACCTTCAGCCCGATAGCGGTGTTCTTGGGCGAGCAGGATTTCAAGGTTTTCCCCCGGGATATCGTGCGACTTCATCTGGCCGCGGAATCGGTGACGGATCACGATTTCGCCCGATACCCTAACGCCGTTCTGATTTCCGGCGTTGTGCGACATCAAGGACGCTACGCGTGGTACGAAGGCTTGAACTTGTCCGATCTGGTGTCGGCCGACGATATGCTTATCGATACGAACATCGAATACGCCGAATTGCGTCGCCGGGGATTTTCCGACGATTCCATACGGAGTTTTTCCCCCAAGGCCCTGGTGGAGGGATCGGCGGATATCGAGCTCCAGCCCCGGGACATGGTGGTGTTCTATCCCAAGTACTATAACAAGCCGGTGACCATCGCCGGCGAGGTGAAACAAAACAAGGTCATTCCCTATTACGAGGGCTTGGAGCTTTCGACGGTCCTGCGCTCCGTCGTTCTGGCCAAGAGCATCGACGGCTTGAAGGCGGTGATTACGAAAGTGGACGGCCAGCGATTGAACGTGTATCTCGAGGATTACTACCGGAAGCAGAGCGCTTCGAAAATCCTCATGGGGCCGGGCGACGCGGTATCGGTCGAGGACTTGTTGCCGGAGGAAAATCTACCGGTCGTGACGGTGCGCGGCGCGGTGAAAAATCCCCAGACCCTGGCGTACAGGGAGGGCATGAAGCTCCTGGAAGCCCTGCAGACAGCCGGCGGGTACGACGCCAGGGCTTATCCTTACGGGCTTGTGCTCATACGCAAGACCGCGGCGGAAACCCAGCAAAAGCAGGTGGACAGGCTTATCGCCCAGCTTGAGGCGGCGTCGGCCGCGGGAGCCGCCCTGCCCAGTTCCACCGATAGTTCGCTTTCCTCGGCGGCGGCGGTGGTGGCCAATCTCCAGATAGACCTGGCGGTTCAGCGCGCCAAGCTGGGAAGTCTGCGTCAGCTCTATAAAGAAGGTTTCGGCCGCATATCCTTGGAAATCCCCGACAGCCTCGAAGCCTTGGCCGGGTCTTCGTCCAACATAATGCTGGAACGGGACGATCTCATTTTTGTGCCCACCACGCCGAGCTATGTGATGGTTTCGGGGCAGGTGGCGGATCAGAATGTTGTCGTGTTCCGGGAAGGCTTGACGGTCCGCAAGGCTTTGGCCGAGTCCGGCTGGGTTTCCGCCGAGGCGGACATGTCCAAGGCATATATCGTGAGGGCTTCGGGCAGGCTGGACAGTACAGAGGGCAAGTTGGGCTTCCTCTGGTTCAAGCCTACCATTTTGAACTACAAGCTCAGACCCGGCGATACGGTGGTGGTGCCTTCCAAGGCGGTCAAGGTGAGCGTGGCCTGGTCGTACATAAAAGACGGGCTTTCGGTGGTATCCACCATACTCACCTCGGCGCTCACGGCGGTCACGCTCCTGGGTCTGTGACAAGTGTGACATGACAATTCTGTGACAGAAGGTAAGGAAGAAAAAGGTGTCGGATCAACACATGGAAGATAATAACGTTAGCAGGGCGAGAGGCCAAACCCCGGTTTCGAGCGGCGCCGGGCCCGGACCGGTGGCGCAATCGGCGCAGGCTCCTGACGATGGGGAGGAGATTAGTCTGGTGGATCTGGCGGCCACCCTGTGGCGGCGCAGGCGGCTCATCGTCGGCGTGACATTGGTCGCCGCCGTTTTTTCGGTGGCCTACGCCCTGCTGCAGCCTAATAGGTACACCGCCACGAGCAGTCTGTTGCCGATTTCAGGTTCGGCCTCGTCCAGCCTGGCTCAGTACGCGGGCCTGGCGGCCATGGCGGGCATAAGCCTTCCCGGCGCCAGCGCCGGCGATCCGACGGTGAAGATCGGGGCTATTCTCAAAAGCCGGGGCCTGGCGGAGAAGTTGATCGAGGAGCTCGATCTCATTCCCGCCCTTATCGAAAAACCGGAAAAGATAAAAAAAGGCACGCCCCTGGGGGAGGCGACAAAAGTCTTCCAGGAGGATGTTTTCTCGGTTTCCACCGACGCCAAGACTTCGCTTATCAAGGTGTCGGCCAAGACTAAAGACCCGGGACTGTCCCGGGATATCGCCAACAAGGCGATCGACTTGTTGCAGGCCAATCTGGAAGCCCGGACCCTTTCGTCCAGCGGGAAAAGCATAAGCCTTCTGGAAACCCAGGTGGTCGAGCAGGAGGCTAAGGTCAGGGCGGCCCAGGCCAGGCTCACCGAGTTCCAGCGCAAGAACAAGCTGGTGTCTCCCCAGGCCCAGAGCTCGGGGGGGATTCAGCTCTACCAGGGGCTTATCCAGCAGCGCATAGCCTTGGAGATAGAGATCAGCCGATTGGAAAGCGCCCTTTCCTCGGACAACCCCAAGCTCGTATCGGCGAAGACCCAACTGGCGGCGATCAATGGCCAGATCGCCGATTACGAACGCACCGGCGGAGGGGTGGGGCCTTCGATCAGCGCCGCCCCGGCGACTATGATGGAATACGCCAACCTCACCGCCGAACTGGAGATGCTCACCAAGCTTTACGGAAGCCTGGTGGGAAGCCTCGAATCGATGAAGCTCCAGGAGGCTTCTGAAAAACTCTTTATCGAAGTGATAGACCCGGCTATCGCGCCGGAACGGAAGAGCGAGCCTTCCCGGGCCATGATCTGCGTGGTGGGCACCCTGGCGGGGGGCTTCCTCTCGGTGTTGCTGGCCTTCGTGCTGGACGCGCTCAAAAAACTCGTAGCCGACCCGGAGGTGCGGGCCAAGTTCGGTTCCGCCAGGCCTTTCGGGAAGAATAGAACAAAGAAGGCATGAACAGCGCCTCGTCGAGGCGTGACAATAGTTTCCAATATCTTTTAAGGGGGAAGCCTATAGTTCTTGTGGGAAAAAAAATAGACCTGCGACCGAATCGCGATCAAATAAAGTTGTAAAAGAACAAAGGCAAAAGTCTCATGAAAAAAACGAAGAGCCTTTCGCGGTCACTGTTTTGGATCTGCTGTTTCATCCTGGTTTCCGGCGCCTACGCGCAAGAGACTGGTATTTCGCCTAAGGCTGAGACGTTGCGCGGTATCGCTATCGAACGCGCGGAAGATTCTTCGACCGTGTCGATTCAAATCGATCCGATTTCTTCTCCGGATCTGTCCTTATCCGAAATTCGCGTCGCGGGCAAGGTGAACCAATCGGGCAAATTGAGATCGCTTTCGATCAGGTTTTGCGCCGATTCGAGCTTCGTCCCCTCGGGGGAGGCTGAACTTATATTATCCGATGAAAAGAAGCTGACGCTGTATTCGAGCTCGATACAGCGGGTCAACGAACCTGAGAAAACGAACTATACCCTTACGTTCTTGAACAGCCTTGATGCTGTTTTATCGGATACTGTCGCGATTTCCGAAAGTATGGTGTTTATGAATCTTTTTTCGAAAAAAAACAAAACCGCGAGGCTGGGCATAGCTTTGGAATTTTTCAAGCTTTTAAACTCGCCTCAGCGGTAGGATTGACCCACGGCCGACAACGAACTCCAATTATTGGAAACAATCTACTCTAAACAGGGCGAAAACGCCGCGGTATCGCAGCGGGAACTGGCCGGCGAGGCCGGACTGTCCCTGGGAATGACGAACGCCCTGTTGAGGCGTTTCGCCGAGCGCGGATGGATTAAGTTGCTGCGGCTTTCGGGCAAGAGCCTGTCCTATATTCTCACACCCGGCGGAATGGAGGAAATTCTCAGGCGATCCATCGCGTATTTTTCCAGGGCGGCGCGAAGCGCTTCGCTTTACCGGGACAAGATCGACGATTTCGTGCGCGGCCTCGCCCAGCGGGGATTTTCGACCCTGGTCCTTTCCGGGCCCGGGGAGTACGATTTTCTTTTCGATTATTCCTGCGTGCGGCATAACCTGCAATTTTATAAAAATCCCCAGGGCGCGCGGCTGGAGGGATTGTTGGCCGAAGAAGATGTGGTGTTCGTCGTGGCGGGATTTCCCGGCGGGCGGGAGAAGGAAATAAAACCCGCCAAGAATTTTTTCTGTTTTCCCGAAAACGCGAAAGCGTCGAGGGTGCTGCTTTCCCGTATTCTGCTCGACATGGACGAGGAAGATATCGATACGGCTGTCGAGAAGAAGGCGGGAACGTGGTAAATCGATCACACTTCGCCGAATCGCGAAAGGGCCGCAGGTCTTGGAAAGACTTGCGGCCCTTTTTTTGCGCGCATAATCGGATTATTTGTAAAAATCGTCAATAAATTGGCAATTCTTTGCTTCCAACGATTTATCTATCCAGCTGCGATCGGATTTTCCGTTCATCGCGGCATCAAGTTTTTTCCGATCGAAAAGACAATACTCATTCGCGGCGCGTAAGATGCTTTCGGCTTCCTGCGAAGGTATTACTATTACGCCGTCCTTGTTCCCAAGTAGAATATCCCCCGGGTTGATAATCATCCCGCCGCAGGAAATAGGTACATTCACTTCTCCCGGACCTTCTTTGAACGGTCCGTCGGGATTAGCTCCAGTGGCGTAAATAGGCATCGTCATTTTAGAAAGAGCGTCGATATCCCGTACGGGACCATCGAGCACGATCCCGCGTATCCCCTTCTTCAATGCGTACGATGCCATTATCTCGCCGATTAACGCCCGATTCCTGTCGCCTCCATTGGATACGATGACGATATCATGGGATTCGGCCATGCTGAGCGCTTTGTGGATCATAAGATTATCGCCCGGGCGGGTTTTCACGGTGAGCGCCACACCCACCATGACATCGTTCGGCGGTGACGAAATCAAACGTATCTCGGAATTGAGGGAGCACATCCTGTTCAGGCAGTCTGCCACATTAGGGGCAGGAATGGAGCGAAACGCTTCGACTATTTCCCAGGGAGGCGTCATCCTCTTTAAAAAAACCCTGAAACCAATTGCCATACCTTACTCCTGCTAGTCCGTCAATTGCCAAGTAAAACCGTTGGTGTCGGAAAAAGTGCTCACGGTTCTCCCCGTATCCTTGATGAGAAGATTTTCTGTCTTAAATGAAAATCCATTCCTCTTGAGCCTTTCCAGGTCGTTGCCGTCGCTCTTAAAGGCAATATGATGTATCTCCTGTCCGGCGCCTTCCTTTAGCTGGTGAACCTCGAATACAACCTGATTTTCTCCAGGTAGCGCTAATTCAACCGATAGTCGGGGCGCGGGGGATCGTCGTTTTTCGACCATGCCGATCTTTAGAAGATCATTCACGAAGGCCTCCATGTCTTTGACCTTGAAGTCTATGTGATCGATTCGCAACAGCATTCAGTCCTCCTGACAAGATTAAAGGTAAAAATTATTCGCGGAATAAATTATGGAAAACGCCTCGGCGTATTCGCAGCGCGCTTTTTGGGATTGAAAGGCCCTGATTTTGCTTTTTGTGATATAGGGTTCGATCATGTTTTTTTGGGTTTTGACGTAAAGCCGCATAGCCTGCTTTTTTATATCGATCACTTCCGTGATATCTACAAAGACGTCGGGGGAAAAATCGCAGAACTCAGGGTTATGCGGCTCAAATCCGTAGACCGACGGCCTCGGGATTGGTTCGAGGTTATCTAACGCCAGCGAGGAAGAGCTTGCCATGGCGCAGGCCATGTTGATCGTATTTCCTATAAGCGTATGATCGGCGTTGAACAAATCGGTTTTATGATCGTGGGTGATCACTATATCGATTTTATGTTCCCTGATTTTTTTGACGATCATTTCAATTCTCGCGCGGTCAAGCTCGAGAGGATAGTCGACGAAATCGTGAATTTCCACGGTTTTTATGCCTAGTATTTTCGCCGCTTCCTCCCCCTCTTTTCGACGTAAAACCCGCGCCTTTTCGTAATTCGCGCCCTCGCTCTTCCAGTAACCATTGGATTCACCACGTATTCCCAGCGTGAAGACCAAAAGATGAACTTCGCAGCCCATCTTGGCATAGGAGGCTATGGTCCCGCCGCTTCTCCAGACGAAATCCCCGACATGTCCCGAGACGACTAAAATACGTTTGTTCATGCTATTTCCGCCTCATTTACCAGACAAAGTAACCGTGGTCGCAGATCGGAGTCGAACCGGAAAACGCTTCCGCGTATTTGCACCCGTTCACCCCGCCCCTGCCCGAACAATATATCGCCCTGTTCACCGCCTGCTCATATGTCCTCGCCGACCTGTCGGCGAAGCCCGGCAGGCGCGTGATGGCTTCCATCTTCATGTCCATGCAGGGAGTGATATCGATGAAGGTACCGGGAATCCACCTGGAATTTTCCGGGTTATCCGGCTCAAATCCGAATATCGGAATCGGGCGGGATCGCATCGTGTTTTTAAAGATTTTATGGTTGGAAGAAGCTATCTCGGCGGCCTTGTTCACTATCTCCGCCGCCGCCTCGTGGTCGGGATTGGTATTGTCCCTGCAATATGCATGGGTAAGTATAATGTCGGGATTCATTTCGTTCATTATCGAAGCGATTTTTATTATCCCGCTATTATCAATTTCGAGGGGCATATCATCATAGCCAAGAAAAGTGACCGATGTTATGTTCAACAACGATGAGGCGGACTCTATTTGCCTTCTCTTCCCTTCGAGGGAACAATCATCGGTTATCATAATTGGGGATTCGCAGCGCAAGCCGTCGGTGAGGGCTATAACATGGATTTCGCAGCCCGATTGTGAGTATTTGTACAGCGTCCCTCCGCTTGACCAGATAAAATCCCCCGGATGCGCCGTCACCACCACAATTTTATTCACCATACAAAGCCTCCGTGCATGCACACCGCTCCCCACATGGAAAAGGCTTCCGCGTAGTCGCATTCTTCGGCGCCGGTCCAATACTTGTATTCGAGAGCCCTTTCTATGGCCTTGGTGGTATACGCGGCGGTGATTAGTTGATTGAAATCGAAGGCTTCCATCGCCAATTCCTTTTTTGAAATAAACGCCGAGATATCTATGTACAAATTTGGGGTGAACCTCGTGTAATCATGCAGTAACGGCTCGAAGCCGAACATCGGGGTCTGCCGGGGAGCGACGGGATGTCCCATGCAATACGCCCCGGCGCCGGAAGCGATAGTGTAGGAAGTCCGTAGCGCGTTGGCGGTGCTGGTATGGTCTTGATTCAATCTGTCCTGTTCCTTGTCATGGGTGAGAATAAAATCTGGCCTCAATTGTCGTATCCGAGTCGCGAGAAGCTCCAGCTTTTCGCTGTCCATGCGCAAAGGAGTTTCTTCCATATCCCAGTATTCCATATTCGATACACCCAGGATCTGGGCCGCTTTTTCACACCGGCGCCAGCTTTTTTCTTTTAATGCTTTTTCGCCATGCGCGCTTTGCGGTCCAGTTGTTTTTATCTCCGACCCTATGCCGGACGACAGCACTATGACATTTACCTCGTGGTTTTCGCCCGCATATTTCGCGATGGAACCTCCGCAGCCCCAAATGAAGTCTCCATAATGCGCGGAGACGACCAGCATTTTTTGTCTCATATCACAGGCTCTCCATCAAACGTATTAAATCCCTTATGAGAACCGTATCGGTAAAGGTTCTTTAAGAAGTTTCAGGTTCACAATGTTTTGTTTTTCTATTGATTCGCCGTTTTCGAACTTGATGATATTGGAAAGACACTGCTGCATCATTTTTATGTCATTGCCGGCGGTGCTTCCTCCCACATGTGGCGTCAGCACGACGTTTTCCATGGATAGAAGAGGGGAATCCTTTTTTAAAGGCTCGCAATAAAACACGTCCAGGCCCGCGCCCGCCAGTTTCCCGTTTTTCAAAGCTTCGATAAGGTCATTCTCGTTAACGAGATTCCCTCTGGCGGTATTTATCAAAATGGCCGAAGATGGCATCTTGTTGAAAACCCCGCTGTTTATTATCTCAAGTGTATTCGGGTTCGAGGGCAAATGCAGGCTCAGGATTTCCGAAGTGGATATTAACTGGTCAAAGCTCACATACGACACGCCCAGTGCTTTTTCGTCTTTTTCCTGGGCCCTGTAAGGATCGAAGTACTGAACGTCAGCCCCAAAGCCCTTCGCCAATGTCGCCACCCTTTTCCCGATATTCCCAAATCCGAGCAGTCCCACCAGCTTGCCCTGGAGATTGAAGGATCTGGCGACAAATTCGTCCTTAGCCCAGGTTCCTTCACATAGCCGTTTATTCAAGGGCAGCAGGTTTCTCAGCACCGCGAGCATATGCAGAATAGTGTGCTCGGCGACGGCCTCTGTGTTGATTCCCGTGCAAATGACCACCGG
>LVBN01000022.1 GCA_001603165.1 Spirochaetales bacterium Spiro_12 | reverse complement strand
GTACCTGTGGCCCATCTTCGCCCTATTGGTGGAAAGCCTCAAGGAGAAAAAACCCCTTGGGTTTTCGAAGGTGGGGGTTCTGCTGATCTCCCTCTTCGGCGTGGTGGTCATGAATCTGCATAATGGTTTCGCCCTGTCCCGCAACGATTTTTGGGGCAGCCTGATTATGATTGTTTCGGCTTTCGTCTATGCCGTCACCGCCGTCATGTTCAAGAAAGCCTTGAAGGAAGTAAAGGAAGTGGATACGGTGTTTTTCCAGAACGCCGCGGGGGGTATAGTCTTTCTGCCTTTTCTCGTCGCGGAACTTCCCGGCGCGGCCATCGCCCATATCGGACTGGGCGCCCTCTACGGCCTGGTGGTGGGATTCATCGGATTCGGCCTTATTTTTTATGGCATGAAGCGCCTTACGCTTTTCCAGTACGGCGCCCTTTCCTACACCGAGGTTCCCTTCGCGGTGTTGGCGGGGATACTTTTCCTCGGCGAAGGGCTAACGATCAACCAGATGGCGGGTATCCTGCTGGTTGTGGGAGGGAGTTTCCTTGCCCAGCGTCTACGCAGCCTTCCCGCGACGGGGGCTCCGGAAAGGGGCTGGTTTGCCAAAGCTGCCGGGAGAGGAAAAAAGACGGGAGAGACTAGGCGCCGGCTTCCGAGGCGATGATCGTGGCTTGTTCGCGAAAGTCTTCTAATTCCTGGATCCAGAATGCCCTGCTCCCCCAGTCGGGGAACTCTTTTTTGAACCAGAGATCCTGGCGCTGGAGTGCTCTCCAGGCCAAAAAGTGCAGCATCCTGTAGAGGCGGAGGCTTTCGATGAGGCCTGTGCTTCCCGCAGGCAATTCTCCGAATTCGGCGTAGCCTTCCATCAGGAGTCCCAGCTCCCGGCCGCATTCGGCGGCGCGGCCCGGCAAGAGGAGCCAGAGGTCCTGTATCGGCGGCCCGATCGCCATGTCGTCGAAGTCGAGGAGCAACAGGCCTTCGCCCGGACGTTCGAGAATATTGCCGCGGTGGAGGTCGCCGTGGATTCGTTGTACCCGGGGCGAAGACATGGTTTCGTATCCGGCCTTGATCGCGTCCTTGCAGAGGCCGACGAATTCGGCTCTGAACTCGGGGTGGATGAGGGCTTCGATTTTTTCCAGATTGGATAGGGCGAGTTCGGGCCCTATCCTCACCCTGGAGGGGGCGTCCCGGAGCGAGCCTGCCGCGTGAAGTCTGCCGGCGAGTCTGCCCAGTCTGAGCCAGTCCGAGTCTCCCTCGGCGTCGAAGTTCCGGCCTCCTCTTTTCGGGTAGAGGGTAAAGAAAAAGCGCAGGGGTTTCCGGCCATTTTCTTCCTCAGGCTCCAGATCGAAGGCCGAAAGGCCTTCCCCTTCGGAGTTTTCCACAGGCGCGATTACGGGGATTTCGGCCTTTTGGCAATCCGCGAGGAAGTCCTGCTCCTCCCTGATCGCCTTTTCGCTCCAGCGGCCTGGTCTGTAAAATTTGACCACGTAGTCGTCCCCGGCCTCGCTGCTCAGGCCGTATACGCGGTTGACGTAGCTGGAGCAGGGGCTGAGTCTTCCATCGGGCTTGATGTCGTAGGCTGACTGTACCGCGTCGAAGATGATATCGGGGGAGAGGAGGTCGAAGGGGCTGCCGTTATCTGGGTTTGGAATCGGTGTCCCGGCCGGAGTTTTCAAGCCGTCTTTGCCGCCACCGTCTTCGTTACGATCGTTCACGCCTGGCTGTCCTTCTGGGCCAGCTCTTCCCAGCGGAGGCTGAGGGATTCTATGAGGGCCAGGACTTCGTGGTAGCGAAGCTGGCCGGCCCTTATGTCCTGGGGCGCGGCGCCCGCCCGGGCGAAGAGGGCCTCCAGATTCGCTTTCTCGGATTCCAGTTCGTCGATGCGGGGCAGGATTCCCTCCAGTTCCCTGCGCTCCGCGAAACTGAGCTTCTTGGGCCTGCGGGCGGGCGCCGCGCCCGCAGCCGCCGTACCTTGAAGCGCCGCGCCGACCTTCCTCGGACCGGGGGACTCGGCCCGGTCGGACCTGGCCTCCCTCCACTCGAGGTAGGAGCCGTTGAAGGGCGAAACCTTTCCGTCGGGCTCAATCACCAAGAGAAAGCGGGCGATCCGGTCGAGGAAGGCCCTGTCGTGGGAGACGGCGACTATGCAGCCCTGGAACCCCTCCAGGAATTCCTCCAGGGCTTCGATAGTCTCTATGTCCAGATCGTTGGTGGGTTCGTCCAATAAAAGAAAATTAGGAGCCTCGGCCAGAATGCGCACCAGCTGGAGCCTGCGCCGTTCGCCGCCGGAGAGTCTTTCCACCGGCAGAGCCTGGAAATCCCGGTCGAAGCCGAAGCGCTCCAGCAGCAGGGCGGCGTCCTGGGCCGCGCCCTCGGAAAGCCGCAGTCGTTCGGCGTGGTCACGGATATAGTCCAGGACGGAGATCCCCTGGGGGATCGAATCGCCGTCCTGCTCGAAATAGGATATCCGAACCGTATCGCCCCGGACTATGGAGCCTTCGCCGACTTCGAGCCTTCCCCCGATCATATCCAAGAGACTCGTCTTTCCGCAGCCGTTGGGGCCGACCACCCCCAGCCGGGCTCCGGGGGCAATTTCATAGCTGAAAGGCTTCAGTATCCGCCTCTCGCCATAACGAAGTCCCAGCTTGTCGATTTTCACCGCCTTCTTGCCCAGACGGCTTTCGGCGGAGGAAAAGACGAAATTCGAGGCCGGCCGCTCCAAAACCGAGGCTTGCATAGCCTTGATTTCGTCCTTGCGACGTTCGCTCTTGGTCGCCCTTGCCCTGGCTCCCCGCATGAGCCATGCCATTTCGATCTTGAGATTAGCCGCCCGTCGCTGCTCCGCCGCCTCCAGGCTCGCCCAGCGTTCGGCCTTGCGTTCCAGGTAGGCCGAGTAGTTGCCGGGATGGCGGAATACCCTGCGCCGGTCGATCTCCAGGATGGCATCGGCCACGGCGTCCAAAAACCATCGGTCGTGGGTGACCAGCACAAAGGCGAAGCCGGCGTTCAAAAGGCGGGTTTCAAGCCACTCTATGGAGTCCAGGTCCAGGTGGTTGGTAGGTTCGTCCAGGAGCACGAGATCGGATTTGGGCGCCAGGGTTCTGGCAAGGGCGGCCTTTTTGACTTCCCCTCCCGACATGGTGGCCAAGGGCTTTTCCATGTCGGCGAGACCAAGCTCGGCGCAGAGGGATGCGTAGCGGTTTTCCAGGGGAACGGGGCCGAGGGCTTCGAGTTCCTTTTCCACCCGGGCAAGCTCCCTGCCCCGGGCGGTTTTGAGCATGAGCCTGAGTCTAATCTCGGGGGCATCGCCGGAATAGAGAAATTCAGAAAGGCTGACCCCGGGCTCGAATTGGGGGATTTGCTCCAGGCTTGATATGGCCAGATCGCGGCGATGGGCCAGGCTTCCCCTATCCGGTTCCAGGCGGCCGGCGATGAGTCTGAGCAGGGTCGTTTTGCCGCAGCCGTTTTTGCCCACCAGACCGATGTGCTCCCCGGCCTTTAGTCCCAGGTCGAGGTCTTCGAAGAGGTAGCCGTCCTTGAGGGCGACCGCGGCCCCGGACATGGATAAAATGTTCATTCGGCGGCAACTATACCACAGGGCCGCGGCATGCTTCTATCCGCGGCCGCCCTTACAGCACGGCTCTTATCTCGGCATCCTTGCGATAGGATTCGGGCAGGGTCTCTATTCTCTGGGCCGAGCCGAGGGCCCCCGACACGGCCCGGGACCGCGCTTCGGCTATGGCCTTGCCGAAGGCGCGGAAGTCGGCTGCCGAGGCGTCCAGAATCTGGTCGCGCATACGCTGCCTGTCCTCGTGTCCATAGCCTGTAAGATGATAGACGAGGCTTACGTAACCCTTCATGTCGGGCAAGAGATAGCTGTCCACCCCGCCTATGGTGCCGATAATAGCCCGCTTTAGCTCTTCCTGGCTTATATCGATATTCGCCAGATAACCGGGAACCGTATCGAAGATTTGGAAGGTCTCTTGCAGATTGGGATCCCTGTAGGAGAGGAGCATGAAGTTGCCCGAGTTGAGATCGTAGGTGGAAAAGCCTCCGTAGGCACCGCCCTGCACCCTTACCTTTTCCCAGAGGTAGGCCGTATCCAGGTATTTCTTGGCCACCAGGAAGGCCCCCGAAGCTTCGGCGATGAGGGGAAAGGCCCTGCCTACGAAGTTCACCTGGCTCGGGGCGGTGAGGTACTCGTATGGCGGCGCAGGCTGTTCGCCGCCCTGGCCGTTCGTATAGTCCGCTTTCCCGGCGAGTACAGGGACCTTCCCATCGCCAGCCCCCCCGGCGGGGAGCTTCGCGGCGAAGGCTCTCAGCTCCGGCATCAGCTTCTCGAAATCGTCTTTATCGATCGTGGCGTTGGCGATGCAGCCAGAGGCTCGAATAACCGCGTTCCTGGTTTCCTTCAGCTCCGAGAGCACCGAAGCCCAATCGGTATCGATCCTCCCGGCGAGTTCGCGTAAAAAATACAACTGCTCGAGGCCGTTTATCAGTTCCGACTTCCGTTCGGACTCCGAGAGCCGGGATAAAAGTCGCTGTCCGATCATCGCGTGGCCGGCGGGAATGAAGGATGCCTCGGATTGGGCTTTTTCCTCCAGAACTATCTGTTTGAAACGCTCCTTGTTGTCCAGCCTGGCGCCCAGGAGGATTGAGGAGAGAAGTTCCAAAAGCCTGGGTGTCTTGTCGGCCATGGCTTTGGCCCGGAGCAGAAAGTAGGCGACCGCTTCTTTTTTCTTCCACCTCGTGGCCATAAGGCTGTTGGCCCTCACTCCGCCGGTATGCTTGCCCAGTTCCTGGCTCAGGGCCACATAGTCGAAGTCCTCGGTGCCCATCTCCAAAAGCGCTCTGCCCAGGAGTCCCAGATAGGGGAGAAGACGCTCCGGCAGGTTTTCAAGGCTGAAAGCCAGATCCAGATAGAGTATGGAGCTGGTGGGCAGATCGTGGTAGAGCAGGGGAATGTTTCCCAGACGAACCTCCTGGGCGGGAAGCCTTAGGGATTCCCTGGGCAGGTCCTCCAATGTCAGCCCGGGAATGGTCGCCAGGGCTTGGGGACTATCGGGCTTTTCCTGGAGGGCTTTGAGTCGTCGGGCCGATGTCTCTATCGCCTTCATTTCGTCCTTGGAGAGGGATGTCTTGATTTTGGCCAGGGCTTCCTTTTCCTCGGCCTCCCGCTTCGAGCCCTCTTCGGGATCGGGGAGAATGGTCACCGTGCTGCGGTGCGGATTGTCCAAAAACCACTTCCGTATGAGGGACTCGAAGTAGCCTTTGCCGCCCAGGGCTTTGCGCTTGATGGCTTCGAGAACGCTTTCGAAGCTTAAAGAGTCCAGGGGGTTGAGTTCGTAAAGCCAGTCGTTGAGGGCTTCGAGATAAATGGCCAAACCCCGGGGGAAGCGGCCGGTGTTCTTTTCCCTCATGGCGAATTCCACCGTGTTGAGGGAGGCTTCAACGCTGTTTTTGTCTATTCCCCGTTCCGCCAGCCTCGAAAGCTCTTTCAACACCAGGGCTTCCACCTCGGCCGTTTTGCTGGGATGGACTCCCTTGAGGCCCACGGACCAGGCCATGGTTCTCAGGGACTCCTCCAGGCCGAAGCCCGCCAGGTCCTCGCCCAGGCCCGAGTCGATGAGCGCCTTGCGCAGGGGAGAGGCCGGGGTGGCGGTGAGGATGTGGGCGAGAATGGCGAGCCCGAGACTCGTCTCATGGTCGCCGTGCTCGCCCAGAGCCCAGTTCACCGCCGTCCAGGCCTTGGGATCCTTTCCCTCGTAATAGGCGGTCCTGTGTATAGGCGCTTTGAATGCCGGCTGCGGGGCCGGCAGGGATGCGATTTCGAGTTTGGAGTAGCCGGCCAGCCGGGATTCCAGGAAGGCCAGGCGTTCTTCCGGTTCGTCGTCGCCGTAGAAATAGATAAAAGCGTTGGATGGATGGTAGTAGGTTTCGTGGAAAGCCTTGAATTCACCGTAGCTTAGTTGGGGGATCACCCGGGGGTCTCCCCCCGAATCCAGGCCGTAGGGACTGTCGGGGAAGAGGGAGCGACGGCAGAGATCGTCGTGGAAGTCGTCGGGATCCGAATAGGCTCCCTTCATCTCGTTGAACACCACCCCCTTGTAGCTCAAATCCCCGGTTTCGGGGTCCACCTCGTAATGCCAACCCTCCTGCCTGAAGGTGTCTTCGCTGATCAGGGGATTGAACACCGCGTCCAAATACACATCCACCAGGTTGTAAAAATCTTTCTTGTTCGTGGAAGCCACGGGGTAGACTGTCTTGTCGGGGTAGGTGAAGGCGTTCAGGAAAGTGTTAAGGGAACCCTTTAGGAGTTCCACGAAAGGTTCTTTCACCGGATATTTTTTGGAGCCGCAGAGCACCGAGTGCTCCAGGATGTGGGCGACGCCGTCGGAGCGGCTGGGAGGCGTCCTGAAGCCTATGCCGAAGGCTTTGTTCTCGTCCTTGTTGCTCAGGGAAAGCAGGCGCGCTCCGGTGGCGTCGTGCCTGTACAATCCGGCGGTCGAATCGATTTCGTGGATAAATCTTTCTTCTATCAGGGTGAACGACATTGGTTCTCCTTCCGTGATGCTTGGGCGTTTATAGTTTATGAAGCCTGTCTATCGTATCGGCAGATCTTTCAAAGCTTGTCCGGCTTTTGAAAAATCTTCCTTTTTTTCAATATACTGTAAATCGTCGAGGAAAAGACCATGCGGGCGAGGACATTCGAGATAGCCAGGCCCGCCGCGATGGCGAAGGCTGTCATAATCGTGCTCAAACCCAGCTCCACCGAGCGGTACGTGCTCCCTTCCAGGCTGGAGAGCATTGTGTAATACATGCCCCCGCCGGGGACCAGGGGGATGATGGAGGCGATCATGTAAAGGGTCGCGGGGCGCCGGCGGACCCTGGCGGCGATTTCGGCATAAAGGCCCGCGGCTAGGGCGGCGAAAAAGGTGGCGAAGGCCGGGGAGCCCGACTGGGGCATGGCCTGAAGGACGGCCCAGCCCAGGGCCGAACCGCCTGATGCGAGGATGACATCCGCCGAGTGAAGACCGAAGAGGACGGAAAAAGCGGAGGTGGCCAGGCCCGCGAAGAGGGGTTCCTTGAGCTGGGAGAATATACCGCTTAGTTGGGGGTTCATGCCTGCCCTCCCGAGAGAAGGAGTTGCCAGAGGGCGTAGGCGCCGCCGGCGCCCGCCGAAATGGCCGCGGCGGTGATCACGGCGTCCACACCCCTGGCCAGGCCCGCTATGAGGTCCCCCGCGATGGTGTCGCGTATGGCGTTGGTTATCGCCACCCCGGGAACGAGGAGCATGATCACCCCTATGATCACCGCGTCGGTATTGATGGGCAGGCCTGCATAGGCTGCGCCGAGGGATGCCAGGGCGGCGAAGGCTCCGCCGGTGAAGCTGGAGAGAAAACCGGGTAGCTTGAGGCGCTGGCACGCATAGATGAGAATGGAAAGCAGGGCGCCCATGGCGGCGGCCGTAAGGGCATCCACGGTCTTGCCCTTGAAGAGGAGGGAAAACCAGCCGGCCCCGAAGGCGCTGGCGATCATGCGTATCCAAACGGGGCGGTCCCGCATCCGCTCCACCTCGTCCAGCTGCCGCGCCGCCTCCTCGATATCGATATCGCCCAACAAAAGATGGCGCACCATGTTGTCGATCCTGTAAACCTTCTCCAGGTTCATGCCGTGGCGTTTGATGCGCCTGACCACTGCCCTTACCTTGCCGTCCTCCCCGGAAAAAGAGAGCATGAGACCCGTGCTGGTGGCGAAGCACTCGGCCTCGGTGCCGCCCTGACTGATGATAATGCCCATGGCGATGTACTCCGCCCTGTAGGTTTCGCCCCCGCTTTCGAGCATAAGGCGGGAAGCGTCGGCGGCGAAGAGAAGAAGGTCCTCGGAGAGCATGACTGTATACTAGCCCCTGGGACGAAACTGGGCAAGGATCGTGTCCGAGCTTCGGTGTGTCGGCCGGTTCAGTAGTTCCTGGCGAAAAGCGCCCTATGTTTGGCCGGGGCTCCGCAGATCGCGCAGCTGCCCTCGATGCCTTCCTGGTCGCCCAGGGGCATGCAGCGCAGGGTGGCTTTTGTTTTAGCCTTGAGATCCGCTTCGCAGGCGGCGGAGCCGCACCAGAGGGCCCGCGCGAAGCCGCCGTGGGCGTCGGCGGTGCCCATTCCCTCGGCGCCGAAGTATTCCAGAAGACCGGGCAGGTCCGCCACATCCTGGGTATGTTCCAGCCTGAAGGCTTTGGCTTTTTCGTAGAGCGACTTCTGGATATCCGCAAGGCTTGTCTTGACCGCGCCGACCGCTTCAGCCATGGGAATGATCTTCTTTTCCCCCGAATCCCTGCGCGCGAGTACGAGCTTTTCAGCCTGCATGTCCCTGGGGCCGATTTCGATGCGTAAGGGGCTGCCCCGCATCTCCCATTCGGCGAACTTCCAGCCCGGGCTGGAGGAGTCGTCCGAATCCACCAGGACCCGGACCCCCGCCGCCTTGAGCTCGGCGCTGATCTTCTCCGCGTAGGCCAGGACCGCCGACTTGGAATCGTTTTTATAGATCGGGACGATGACCGCTTCCTCGGGGGCTATGGAGGGCGGCAGGACGAGGCCCTTGTCATCCGAATGGGTCATGATAACCGCGCCGACCAGGCGGGTGGAAACGCCCCAGCTCGTGGCCCAGACATAGTCCAGATTGCCCGCCCTGGTCTGGAATTTCACGTCGAAGGCCTTGGCGAAGTTTTGGCCGAGGAAATGACTGGTCCCCGCCTGCAGGGCTTTTCGGTCCTGCATCATCGCCTCGATACAGTAGGTCTGTACCGCCCCGGCGAATTTTTCGCTCTCGCTCTTGATCCCCGTCACGACGGGAATGCAGAGATGCCGCTCCACCACATCCCTGTATACCTCGAGCATGCGCAGGGTTTCCTCCACCGCTTCTTCCCTGGTTTCGTGGGCGGTATGGCCTTCCTGCCAGAGAAATTCGCTGGTCCGCAGAAACAGGCGGGTGCGTTTTTCCCAGCGCAGCACGTTGGCCCATTGGTTGATGAGAAGGGGCAGGTCCCGCCAAGACTGGATCCAGTCCTTGTACTTGGACCATATGATCGTCTCGGAGGTGGGGCGGATACAGTAGGGCTCCTCCAGCTTCTCGCCGCCTCCGTGGGTCACCACCGCTAGCTCCGGGGCGAAACCTTCGACGTGCTCGGCTTCCTTTTCCAGAAAACCCATGGGGATGAGGAGGGGAAAATAGGCGTTCTGGTGCCCCGTTTCCTTAAAACGGCGGTCGAACTCGTCCCTTATCCGCTCCCAGATAGCGTAACCCCGGGGCCGGATGACCATACTCCCTTTCACCGGCGAATAATCGGCCAGTTTCGCGTTCAGAACGATATCGATATACCACTGGGAGTAATCGACTTCCTTGGGAGTGATCTTGTCGGCCATACAATACCTCAAGCATAGAGAAGGATTGGCAACTTAAGGCTTTTTCAAAAGTCGGACGAGTTTTGAAAAAGCTACCTTGAAAACGCGAAGCCGCTTTCAAAAGCTGACGGACTTTTGAGAGCGGTTCAACTATACCGATAAAGGCTTCGCAATTTCAATCGGAAGAAATGGTCGTACCGGGAATGCGCCCGGGGTCTTTTCGGCGCCAGGGTTTTCGATATATTCTTTTCTCCGTGACCTTGCAGACACGACGCAAAACCTACTGGATTCTTTTCGGCCTGGACGCTTTTCTCCTTCTGGTGGGCCTGGTGTTTTCCATCATTCTTTTTTTCATGAAGCGTGTCCCCATTTTTCTCATCGAGCGGGGAATATACGCTACCTACGACCTCTTCGGCCTTCGCGTCCCTTCCCTGGGCTACTCCCTGGCAAACGCCCTCCTCCTGGCCGCCTACTCGGTGGGAGTGAGTTTTTTTATTCTGAAAAGTTTCAGAAAAACCGTGTCGCCGGAAATTTTCTTTTTTGTTTTCTGGCTCTGCAGCCTGGCCTTCGAGGCGCTCAGGCCGCTGCACCTTTTCATGGCGGTGCAAGGCGCCTCGGATTCCAGCCTTGCGGTCCTGGACAGGCTCTACATGGGGAGCAGATTCCTGGGTCTCATCACGATTTTCATCTCCGGCCTTTATGCCGCGGGAATGCGCAACGACAAGCAATTTTCCATAATCGCCGTTTGTGTCGGCATCAGCGTGGCTTTGAGTTCGATAATGCCGGTGAACACCGGGATATGGGCGGCCAACCTGATGTTCAAGCTCGGGTATGGAAGGCTCGTGGACGGATTCTCCGCGGCTATCCTCCTTATCACCATCGCGAACTATTTGATCGCCGTAAGGGTGCGGGGCGACAGGGTCTATTATTATATCGCCGCCGGAATCGCCCTTACCGTCGCCGGCGCCCTGATCGCCAGCCGGGGCGCTTCGCCCCTCGCCAGCCTGCTCTCTCTGGCGGCGATGACGGGGGGAGGCTTTATCTATATCTACAAATTACATGCCTTCTATTTGTGGCAATAGCATATTCGCGGATATTTCGAAGGCTGAACTAAATCCGGAACAGGCTCGGAACGCCATATTCCTATATTCCCAGAACCATGGCGGTCGCGCCGGCGGCTAATGGCAGGAGTATATTGTCCCAATCCTTGGTAGGCGCGGCCTCCACCAGGGTGGAGACGAAGGCGATGACAAGCGAAGCCCCGACCCTGCCGCTGATCATATAGCTTGGGAGAAAGGAACAGATAAAGCAGGTTATGCTCCCTTCCAATGATTTGCCCCGGGTAAGGGGAAGCCTGATCCTTCCGATAGTCTTGCCCACGAGGCTCGATAAGCCGTCGGCGAAGGCGAGGATATAGATGGCGACGCTCGCCGGTCCTTGGGGAAAGAGAATCAGCACCAGCAGGGCGCCTAGTCCCAGGGTTACCGGACCTGTGACAAAGCGGCCGCTGTCCCGCAGACGGGCGGCACGGGCGGTGACGGCCGAAATGATGGGAATCGAATATCCTTTCATCCGCAGGGTTTCGAATATGCTGTAGCCGATGATTCCCCCGGAGAGGAGGAGAAGCGTCAAAGCCCTGGAAAGGGAAAAAAGAAGCGGAACAAGGGCGATGAGAAGATGAATCGACTTGCGGGTGAGCTCTATGGAGATTTCTTGGCGGGAAGCCTTTTCCCTGACCTTTGCCGGCTGGGCATAACTTCGCGGTATCGCGGGATCTTCTTGGCGCATCGTTTCTCCGTGGCCGCTTCTTGACAGCCTCGAGGGGCTTTGGTAGGATGCCTTGCTGTCGGAAAACGCTTGTGCGGGCAAGGATCGGCGAAGAATGCGCAAGGCCTCCTGCAACATTCCAGTGCTTTTTATGGGCGATTAACTCAGCGGGAGAGTGCGCGCAAGGCCTTCCTGCAACGTTCTAGTGCTTTTTGTGGGCGATTAACTCAGCGGGAGAGTGCTACCTTCACACGGTAGAAGTCACTGGTTCAATCCCAGTATCGCCCACAAAAAGCACTTTTTTATCTCCGCAGCCTTGCGACCCTTCGCACGGTAGAAGTCACTGGTTCAATCCCAGTATCGCCCATAAAAAGCATTCTTGCCTTAGGCCTGCCACCCTTCTTAAGATGAAATCCCCCGAATGGGAATCCGATTCCGCCCTCCTGAGCGCTTTTTCAATCATTCTGCCCGCATCCGTGATTTCGGGCGGCCCTGAAAGGGAGACGGGACGATAAAGCCCTCGTCTCCCTTTAGAGTATAAACCCACTATTCGGTTTTTTCTACAACCATCGAAGCCCTGGCCGCGACCCTGTCTTCTATCTTGCCCAGGGTCCATATCAGCACGGCGGCGACGAAGGCTATCGCTCCCACGAGCGGCCAGACCGAACCTACGCCGCTCTTGTCGATCAAGCCTCCTATGACCGGCGGGCTTATGGTCCAACCTATTCCCCCTATGACCGGCAGTACTGCGTTGAAGCGGCCCCGGTGCGAAATGGGCGTATGGTTGGCCACATAGGCGCCTTCGTTGGTCGCGTTCACGATTTCCCCCAGTGTCCAGAGTATGGTGGAGAGGTACAAGAGCCAGAGATTCCGGGATATGCCGATCATCCCGAAACCGATGGCGTAGAAAACGCCGGCCAAGGCCACGGCGTTGATGGGTTTCCACTTCCGCGTAAGGGCCATGACCGGTGTCGAAAGAAAAATTACCAGCGCCGCGTTCAGCGTCATACAGGTGCCGAATATCGCCGCCCCGGAGAGGCCGAAAAATTCCTTGGACTGGAGAGGAAGGGCGAAGCGGTGCTGGGCGTACACGAACCCATACCAGGTTGTGATCATGGTGAAAATGATGAGGAAGGGTCTGGAAGACAAGGCTTGCAGAAGATTTCCCTTATACGCTTCCTCGGTGCTGCCCGATCCTATGGTGGCGTCGATCTGTTGCTGGGTCGGCTTGGTCTCCGGCACCTTGAGCGCCACGATGTATATGGCGGCGAAGATGGCGATTCCGTTGCCCCAGAACAACCAGGAGGTGGAGTGTTCGAAGAGGAATCCCGCGATGAGCGATCCGACGGCGAAACCCAGATTATGCCCCAAGTAGGTGAGGGAGAAAGCCGTCCTCCGGTTTTCTGGCGTGGTGAGGTCGGTCATCATGGCGCTTCTCGCCGGGTCGGTAATGCCGTCGAAGAACACGCTGGCGAGGATCAATACCGGCACGTACTCGGCCAAGGCGGCGAATCCGCAGGGTATGTAGAGGGCCCCCGAGATTATTTGCGCGACCACCATGATCTTCTTGCGGCCGAGCCGGTCGGCCAACTTGCCGCCGATGAACCCCGCGGGTATATATACCATCGATATGATGAACATGAACCTTCCGGCTTCGCTCTGGCTCATGTTCAGCCTGCCGGTGAGATACAGGGTCATGAAAGGGAATACGAATATCCCCACCGAGTTGACCACTGTGACTAAAAAGAGAGTGTAGAGGGGTTTGGGAAGTCCCCGGTACACGCCGAACAATCCTTCCGCCCTACGGCGGACCGCGTGGAGGAAGCCTCCTCCACGATTGGCGTTTGTGCCCATAGTATTACGCTCCCGCACAATGTGCGGCTTTTGTCCCGTATGTGTTACGGTAAGATAATTGCGTTACGCGCGCAATATCCCTAACAATGCGGAGCGCTTGAAGTAAAGGAATTGGAAAGAGGGGTGAGCTTTCTTTCGCTTAAGCCTCAAGCAGCTTCGCGTGCAAGATAAGACTGGTTATTGATGGTTACACTCACTGCTTTGGCTCCTTTCTTGGAAGTTTTCCGTATGGTGACGGAATTTCATGATATAGTCAAGCAGAGCGGAAAGGCCGGGAGGATATGCTTATGGAAAAATTATTCTTTCCCGAAAAAGACGGGAACATCGATATAATCGAAGCGGGTTCCCTGTCCCGTATGATCAAGGCCTATGGCGAAAAGACCATGATGGTGGAAGTATATTTCGAGACGGGCGCCAGGGGGACTGCTCATGCCCATCCCCATGAGCAGCTGTCCTATTGCCTGGAAGGCGAATTCGATTTCTTCATCGAGGGTGAAAGCCGAAGTATTAAGGTCGGCGATACTGTGTTGATTCCCGGTGGTAGACATCACGGGGTCTTTTGCCGCGCCAAGGGGAGGCTTCTGGATGTTTTCTCGCCCCCCCGAAAGGATTTCTTGGGCCAAAAGGCCGGGTAATCCAAGGGGCGTCGGGCGTTCGAAAGTTTGGAGCCTTAAGCGGCCCTTATATACGGCTGCGGGGGCGGGCTTTCTTCTTAAAGGAAAAAGCTTTCCCCCGAAGGATAAAATGACGATGCTCTTTAGCAAGGGATTGAATTCGGCATGAGCAATTATCTTCAAAGCCTGGGCAAGGCCGGCTCGGCCAGAAGACGCAAAATAACTTTCTATGTTCTGCTTTTGGTTTTTGTCTTCGCCGCCCTGGAAATTTTCATTCTCGCCTATAGACCGCCGAAAGACGCCCTTCTTGTCGAACCGGAGGTGAGCTTCCTTCGGGATGAGGTTATGCTCGGGCAGCAAAGCCTGCCTCTTCTCCTCTCCAGCGGCGGCGATCCCAATTTTATCAGCGGCGAATATAGTTTTACCCTTCGTCTCCTTTTGCCGGAGGGAACGGAGGGCTCGACAAGGAAGGTCCTGGTATTTCCCCAGATTTCGGGTAGTTCGCTGGAGGTCTTCTTCGATGGCGAAAAGCTCGGGAGCAGGGGCGATCCTGTCTCCGGCCAATCCAGCATCTGGAATTCCATACATCAATTCTGCCTTCCGACGCAGCTGACCGCCGGCGAACACTTCCTGGAGGCTCGTATCCAGGGAACCTACGAAGCGGGCATCGTGGCTATTCCCTATGTCGTGAATGCCGATACCAACTCCCTCAGACTCTTCATGCTCGATTTTTTCACCAACTACTCCATTTGGCTTTCAATCGGCTGCATCCTGATAGTGTCGCTCATCGTTTTGAGCATGGGTTTCTTCACCGAGCAAAGCCGCTCGGCGAATCTGCTCCTCGGGCTGGCCGGACTGGCGGTGAGCGTCTTCCTTACGGATTTCGTCTATATAGAGCGACTGCCCATGAGCTTGGTGGCGTTCAAGAAGTTGGTGGTTTCCTTGCGACACTTTAGCGTTGCCTGCTTTACCGTCGCATACCTGCGCCTCTTGGGTAAGGGCTTGAGCCTGGCGGCCAAGGCTTTCGCCGCCTTCCAACTGGCATGTTTCGTGCTGATCATCGTTTACCCCGGCGATATAATCGCCATTAAGAGACTGTATAGCCTCACGTTTCTTGGATTTATCCCCTCCCTTTTATATCTCTTGTATAAGGTTATCCACCATGCCGCCGAAACCGGAGACCTCTCCATCCTGCTTTTCGGGGTCCTGGTGGTCTTTTTGAGCGCCGGCCGGGACATCGTGGTTATGGTTATTCTGCGTCCCGACGGTTTTATACTGATTTCCCACTATGGGTTTATCGTGTTGGCCTTGAGTTCCTGCGCCTTCGTGGTGAACGATTCGCTTCGGCAATATAAAAATCTGGCCTTCGAACGGAGCAGGGCGGCCGCGTTCAGGGAGGAGGCCCTGCGTGACGAGCTTACCGGTTGTTATAATAGAAAACTCCTGCCCTTCCTTACCGGGAACCTGGCCAAGCCGTATTCGCTGCTGGTGTTCGATATCGACGATTTTAAGCGGATCAACGATCGTTTCGGTCATGAGACCGGCGATGCGGTGCTGAAAGAGCTGGTGTGCATGGCCGGGAGGAATATCAGGTCCCACGATTACATCGTGCGCACCGGAGGGGACGAGTTCCTGATCATTCTCAGATCCTGTCCGCTGCAGATCGCCTGTTTTCTGGCGGAGCACCTGATCGCCGAAGCGAACAGCTTCGCGATACCGCTTCCCGGCGGCCAGGGCGGCGAGGTCGGTCCTGATGTCGGCGCCAGGACTTATCGCAGCGCCGGCGCCGATGCCTATCGCGCCACCGATACCGATCCGATGCTGCGTTTCACCATTTCCATGGGCATCGCCAGCTGCGCCGAGGATCTCCGGTCTACCCAGGATGAATTCGCCTCCACCCTGCGCAGCGCCGATGCCGAAATGTATAGGGCCAAGAACCAGGGCAAAAACCGCTGGTGCGCGGCGGGCCTCCAAGATAGACCTGCGCTTGTCCAAAACGACGCCTGACGATAGAATTCGAACATGAAGGGAATAATCGTCGCCGCGGGGTACGGCACCCGTTTTCTGCCCGTCACCAAAACCGTTCCCAAGGAGATGCTTCCCCTCGGCGTCAAGCCGAGCATCGCCTATATCGTTGATGAGTTTATTCAATCGGGCATCGAAGAGATCATCATCATTAGCTCCAGAAGAAAAAAGGCCTTGGAAGACTATTTCGACAGGGAGGTGGAGCTTGAGGAGCTTTTCACAAGGGAAGGCCGGCGGGACAAGCTTGCCCTGATTCAGGCCCCCGCCGTGGGTATTTCCTTCGTGCGACAGACCGAGATGCGCGGAACAGGCCACGCCCTCCTGCAGGTTCGACCGCTTCTCGGCGACGAAGCCTGCGTCGTCGCCTATCCGGACGATCTGGTTGTGGGCGCCCGGCCGCTGTCCGCGCAGCTGATCGAGCTTTACCAAAGGACCGGCAAATGCGTTTTAGCCACGATTCTCGAGCCCGGCGACGTATCGCGCTACGGGGTTGTCGATCCCGGGCCCGACGGCCTTAGCGTTCGGGGTTTTGTCGAAAAACCCCGGGCCGGCGGGGAACCGAGCCACGAGGTTTCCATCGGGCGATATCTCTATACGCCGGAATTCTTCCAGTGGCTCGACGAGGGATGGAAGCGTCACGAAAAAGGCGAGTATTTTCACAGTTACGCCTTGGACAAAATGATAGAACGGAACAAGGTCGTCTTTACGAGGGCCGAAGGACAACGCCTCGATACGGGCGATCCGGCGGGGTATCTGGAAGCGATACTGCGGAATGCCGCGGAAGATCCCTCCCTCATGCCGACCTTGGACGCTTTCTTCGCGGCACGTTACGGGAAATAAGGACCCCTTTTACTCGATAGTTATGGACTTGGAGACGTTTTTCGGCACGTCGGGGTGTACCCCGTGCCCTTCGACGCCCAGGGAGTCCAGCCATTCCATCTTCAGCACCGACATTCTGTAGGCCAAATACTGAAGCAGAATGGCCGCGCCGAACACGAACAGACAGGGTTTGCCGCTTCGGGGGATTTCGATATAGCGGGACCAATAGTCCTTATGGCCCGCGGGTTTCCCGGCGACGGCGAGGGCGAGGTCCTGGCGGCGCTCGGCAAAGAGAAGAATATCCGCGCCCCTGATTTTATGGGTATGAATCTGGCTGATGGTCACCCTCGCGTCCCTCTCGTCGGGCGCGCAGAGAAAGATGAGCGGATAGCCATAGGGTAATTCCTTTATCAGGGAGGGATGTGTCCGTAAAATTTCCCTGGCCCTGGACTTTTCCCCGGGCGGATGCGAAGCCGCCAGACTTCGGTACGAATCCAGGAAGTTTTCCAGATCCGCCAGTGAGAAAATGCTGTTTCTTCCCAGGATTGTATTGTGGCCATGCTTGAATTCCGCCGCCTCGCCGCCCTCGGTATGGTTGAGCACCACTTCCCGGATTTTCAGAGCCCCTTCCTTGGCGAGCCCCAGCAGATTGGTGCCAAGGACGTGGATGGAGGATTTGGTAAAGAGCTTAAGCGCCGCTTCCTCGATATCCTTCGCGGAAAGCTTGAGACTTTCCATCATCATATCCCGGGCGGATCGCAGGGTGATCGCCAGCTCCCGCTCCGGTAAAACCAGGCCCGCGGCTAGTATATAGAGCAAGCCCAACTGGCTTATGAAGGATTTTGTCGCCACCACGGCTATCTCGGGTCCGCAGAGCATGGGCAGGTAAAAATCCGACAACTGCTTGGGAAGCCGGGCGCTCTCGTTGTTGACCAGGCTCGCCCTTTTTACTCTTGGGTATTTTTCCTTGACTTCCAGGAAAACATCGACCAAATCCTTTGTCTCCCCGGACTGGCTTATTCCTATGAGAATATCCGCATCCGTGAGACTCGAGAGATACATTGAACGGAAAATGCCGGGATTGCAGGGATACACGGGAATGTGAGCGAGCGCGTTGAAAAAATAAGCGGCCGTGAGGGCGGCGTGATACGAGCTGCCCGACGCCGCGAGATA
>LVBN01000021.1 GCA_001603165.1 Spirochaetales bacterium Spiro_12 | reverse complement strand
AGCTGAGCTCATATTATCGTAATACTATAATCAAATACCGGCGCCGGAGGCAATCACCCCGGAGACATGATTGCGTTCTTCTTTTAATCAAGACCACGATTGTGGTTGAAGCGTTTCTCGATAAAGGCTAGGATAAATTCCACCGGGAGGACCCCATGACCGCCATACAAGCCCTGGCTCTTGGCCTTATCCAAGGCATCGCAGAATTCTTGCCCATCTCGTCCAGCGGCCATCTCGCGCTGCTAAAAAACCTCCTCGGCTTGGCCGAAGTCCCGCTTCTTTTCGATGTGATTCTCCATATTGCAACGCTTTTCGCCGTAATCATCGTTCTGCGCAGACGTATCGTCGCGATATTGGCTGCTTTATGGGCCTTCCTTTTTAGCCGAAAAGGGGAACAGTCCGGTTCGGACGCCGCGATTACTGATTTCGAGGTGCAAGAACGGGCGCGTAATCTGGCATATATTCCCCCTATTTTGATCGCGACGGTGGTCACGGGGCTCTTGGGCTACGGGATCCAGAGGATTTTCCCCATGGGCGATACCAAGGCGGTGGCGATGAGAATGTTATTCACCGCCCTCGTCTTAGGACTTACCGCGGTAGTCAAGCCAGGTTCCCGCGGACCTGATGAGATAGGGTGGAAGCGGGCCACCTTCGTCGGCCTCGCCCAGGGTGTCGGCGTATTCTCCGGCATCAGCCGTTCCGGCATGACAATCTCCGCAGGACTTTTCGCTGGTTTGGATAGAACCACCGCCGGGGAGTATTCTTTTCTTCTCTCCATCCCGGCTATAGGCGGGGCTTTTCTGCTCACCTTGAAGGATGCGGGCTCGATGATGGAAACGGTTTCGTATGGGAACCTTGCGCTCGCGGCTTTGGCGGCTTTCGCTTCTGGACTGCTTTCGCTCAAGCTTTTGTTAAAAATGATAAAGGGCGGGAAAATTTTCTGGTTCGCGCCCTACCTTGTGGCGCTCGGGGCCATAGGCCTGCTTTTCGGCTAAACCGAGGAAGTATCGAGCCTTGCCCTCCCCAATTCTTTGAATTTTCGTCTTTTTCCTGCCGATAATCGATAGTAGCCTCGCACTATGCCCTGAATAGGGGCATAGAGGCTGTCATGGAGCGTTCATGCCGAGATTCGCAACAGAAGAAGCCGCCAAACGTGTGGAAAAGGAAAATTTGGAAAGGGCTCCCGCAAAAAACTCCCGGGAGGCAGCGCCCAAGGCGAGTGTCGTGAGAGCTCCCCGGCCGCGGAAAGGTTCCTCCGGAGCCAAAACCAAGAATGACAACGGGGCTAAACCATTCTTCGCTACCTTGAATGGGAGCTTGTTTCTCTTTTTTTTCGTGCTATCCGTTTATTTGATGCTTTCCCTATCCATGGCTCCATTATGGCCGCAGGGCTGGAAAGTGATCGTAGGTCCCGGACTGTTCCTCGGAAAGGCTTTTTCCTGGGCGGCTTTTTATATTCCAGCGGCAAGCCTCCTGGCCTCGGTTCTCGCCATGGTCCCTAAATTTCTTCCCCGAAGCACCTATCTGCTTGCTTCTTCGGCGTTTCCTTTTTTGGTTGTCGCCGCCTTCGCCAGGATTACGACCGAACCCGGCGCTTTTTTCGAGAACCACCCGGTTTTCGCCGCTGTCGGGCTGTCGTCGCTCTACGCGGGCCTGGGATTTTTGCTCGCCGTCGCGCTGGCCGCGGTGATTTTCGGATATGTCAAGCTAGGAGCTTGGCTTCGCTCAACAGGCCGATTACCTGAGAAAAGACTTAAAAGCAAAAACAATCAGGGCAGAGCTGAAAAGTCGTTGATAGTCGGGCTTCGAGCGAGGCTCCGACAATGGGCGGAGGACAGAAGAACGAGGAAGAGTAAGGCGGAAATCCGTTTGCGCGAGGCCGAGTCCCTTTCCATGCCGGTGAGCGATATCGCGCTGCCCGAGCTTCCTCCCCTGCAGGGCTTGAGGGCGGGGCTTGAACGGGATCGCGACAGGCCGCCGGTCGCCAATTCCGCGGAGGCGAACGCTGATCCCTCCGCAATGCTAGTCGTTTCCCCGGGAACGGGCGTCGGCTCCTCGTCGGGTGCCGGCGGCCATGCCGATGCGATCGCCGGCATTTTCGGAAAGGAAATCGAATTCACCTCCGTGCCGCCCCAGACGGCCAGCGGAGTTTCGGGCGCGTTGGGCGACGATGAAAGAAAAGCCCTGGTCCAACGCATTATCGAACGCAAAAAGAAAACCTATGCCGTGCCTGTGGACGGTATTCTCAACAGCTATCCCGACGGGCAGTATTGGGTTATCGACGACAAAACCAGGCGAAACGCGGAAATTCTGCGGGAAACCTTGGCGGAGTTCAATATCGAAGCCGAAGTGACGGGCATCCGCAAAGGACCCGTCATCACGATGTACGAAATCCTGCCGGCCCATGGCGTCAAAATTTCAAAAATCACCAATTTGTCGGATAATATCGCGCTCCGCTTGGCCGCTTCCACCGTGCGAATCGTGGCGCCCATCCCCGGCAAGCACGCCGTGGGCATCGAGGTACCCAACGAGAAGAGGGCGATCGTTTCGCTGAGGGAAATCATCGAGCACGAGGCCTTTAGAAATTCCAAAATGGAAATACCCTACGCGCTGGGTAAGGATATCTCCGGTGGGGTACAATTCTCCGACCTCACCCAGATGCCCCATCTGCTCATCGCCGGAGCCACCGGCTCGGGTAAATCGGTCTGCGTCAACGCGATAATCCTCTCTATACTGTACCGGCGGACCCCCGAAGAGGTGAAGCTCATCCTCATCGATCCGAAGATCGTCGAACTCAAGCTCTACAATGGGATTCCCCATCTTTTGACGCCGGTGATCACCGAGTCCAAACGGGCTTTCCAGGCGCTGCAATACTGCATTTGCGAAATGGAGCGGCGTTATTCGATTTTGGACAAGGCGGGAGTGAGGGATATAAAAACCTTCAATCGCCGAATAAAGGAACGGGGAATCGTCCAGGAAAGACTCCCCTACATAGTCGTGATCGTCGACGAATTCGCCGACCTCATGGCCACCACGGGTAAGGAACTTGAAGCCACCCTGGCTCGACTGGCCGCCATGTCCCGCGCCGTCGGCATTCATCTTGTGCTGGCGACGCAACGACCGTCCATCGACGTCATCACGGGCCTCATAAAGGCCAATATTCCGTCGCGCATCGCTTTTATGGTGGCCAGCAAATTCGACAGCCGGATCATCATCGACATGGTGGGCGCCGAGAAGCTCCTCGGCCGGGGCGACATGCTCTATTCCGGCGCCCAGGATCCCTTCCCGGTGCGCATGCAGGGCGCCTTCGTCTCCGAAGAAGAGGTGGAGCGCTGCGTCGCCCATGTCAAAACCTTGGGCGAACCCGAATATATCGATGAGGAAATCTTCTACGACGAAGAGGAGGAAAACGCCGAGCCCGGGCTCTTCGACGACGGGGAAGGGGATCCGCTCTTCGAGAAGGCCCTCGAAATCGTCATGCAACAGGGGAAGGCCAGCGCTTCCTATATCCAGCGCCGATTGAAGATAGGGTACAACCGGTCGGCGCGGCTGGTGGAACTTATGGAAGAGCGGGGCATTGTCGGCCCGGCCCAGGGTTCCAAGCCGAGGGATATCCTGCGGAATCCCGAAGTTTTCGGCGGTCATTCCGATGCCGGCCAACGGCCCCCCCGGGCCCAGGCTCCGGCCCAGGACTTAAGGGAGGCTGATGCCGAGGGTGAAAGGTCCGAACAATAAAAGCGCGGAAGACGAAAAAAGTATACGGTTAAAGGTTTTTCGCCCAGGCCTCGACAGCTTCCCAGTTTCTGATATCCAGGGGAAGGTTTTTGGGGGTTCCGAATATGAAGCGGGCGAATCCAGGGAATTCCTTATCGATTCTTCCGCCGAAGATTTCCGCCGAACGGGCGCCGAGTAGTTCGCTGAGCCGGGTTTTTTCCTTTTGGAGAGCTTTCTTCCACATCGGCCTACCTTTTTCGAAGATATACGAAACCATGAACAGGTCCTTGGACGCCCTGCTGGCAAGCGCCTTTTCCTTGCAGAACGCGTCGAATTCAGGCAAAACTTTCATGCCGTTCACCGGCGAGCCGAGGATGATCCGGTCGTACCCCGAAAGCTCGCCGATCGTGCTTATCGGCATGGCCTGGGCGGTGTCGCCCCGTTCTTCGAGCAGTTTTGCGATACGTTTCGCGATCTCCTCGGTGGTCCCGGTTTTTGAGATATAAGCGACGAGATAGTTCATAGATTCCCTCCAGGGAAAAGCCGATCAATGGAACCGACATATAAAGCCGATATAACTAATAGTAGAACTCGCCGATTATCGCAAGACCTTCGGGCGCGAGTCGCTCTTCCGCGGAAGAGTAAAGGATTTCGACGTCGAAATAAACCCGGCCGCCGGGCTGGATATCGATTGTCCTGATGAATGTTTTCTTGTACGTTCTGTCCGTTGTCTTAACCGATATCGATATTGAACAGGAGCAGATTCCGGTTTTGCCTGTGTTCGCCACTTCGATCGTCACGGTTAAGAGTTCCTGCCCGCCGGTGTCGAGTTCGTAGAAGGAAACGACTTCGGCCTTGCCTGTGGGATACCAGGAAGAGACGTTATCTCTGCACGATGCGAGCGAGCCGCAAAGTAATATCGCACAACTTATGGCCAGCAATAATATCCTGAGTTTTTTCCGATAGAGACTCCTGAATTTCCGCATATCGATGGACGCGCTCATCGTTTATCCTCCGTTTGGAATGTGAACGTAAGCTCCGCGCGCAAAGCGGCCGGCGATGAAAGATCGCTCAAAGACTTGGATAGTCCTATCGAGAGCGAACGTTGGTTCCGATAGAGTAAGAGCGATACCGAGGCGGAGAGGGAGTATTTCCCCGCCGATTCTTCGGGAATGCCGTTTATTTCCGGCGCCGAAGAATAACGCTGATATACTCCCGCCGATAGGGCCGCGGCTCCGTTGAGCGCTTCGGTGGCAAAAAAGCCAAGACTTACCGATAAAGGAATTGTGCCGAGCCCGAACCTGTACGATTTGCCGAAGCAGTGCTCCGCTCCCACGCTGAAGCCCGCCGTCATGGGGTCCATATAGCGCAGCGCCGAAACACTTCCTTCTATTCGATGGTATCC
>LVBN01000020.1 GCA_001603165.1 Spirochaetales bacterium Spiro_12 | reverse complement strand
CCCCCGGCTTCAGCCGCCCCCCGCTTCTCCGGCAGGGCTTCGGGATTGCATTCGATTTCCCTGGCGAACTCCGAGGCCATGAGGGCCGGATTTATGCCGTCAAAGGGAGCTCCGGCATGGGTGCAGCGCCCGATAAAATAGGCAAAGGGCAGGGCCTTACCCACGGATCCCGTAAAAACCGCCCTTCCCTGTTCTCCAGAGCCCTGATCCACCGCCGCGTCCAGGTTGATCACAAGCCTTGGTCGCAGGCCCCTGGATTCCAGGAACTTCGGCAGACAAGCCGCCGCCGCCCGCATTCCCCGGGAAGAGCCTTCTTCGTCCGCCACGGCAAAAAAGAGAAGGTTTCCGCGACGCTCCTCCTTCCGCGAAAATCCGGATAAGACCGAAATTCCCGCCGCCAGCCCGCTCTTCATGTCCAGAACCCCCCGGCCGGGGAGGAATTCGCCCGAGGCGAGGTCGTTTCGCAGTGCCCGCAGCGCCTCCTCTTCGGAGCCTGGGCCCAATGGCCTGCCCACTATCTTCTCGGCCAGGACTTCCGGGTCGAAGGCCCAGGGCTCCAGGGGACCGTATATCGAGGTCTGCACCACATCGTAATGACCGGTGAGCAGTACGCAGGTGTTTCCGCTTCCTTCGACGAGGGCGAAGAGATTCGACCTGTCCTTAGGATCGTTTTCAATTTTCCGCAAAACGATGTTCCCGGGATTAGCCTTGAAGTAGGGGATCTCGGATAAAATTGAATGAAGAAAGCCGGGAAACGCTTTTTCGCCCGCCGAATCGGTCACACTTTCGGCCTTGGTCAAGCGAATGGTCAGGGCTTTGACGTCTTGAAAGGTATCCTTTTTTTCCACGGCGACGATGATACAACAGCCTCGGCTGCTGTGGTAAGGCTGTCTTAAGGCTTTTTGAGCAGGGAAGCGAGAGTTTTCCGGTTTCGAGGGTTGTCGGCGTTGGAACCCTCGGGGGTATAGGAGTATGCCAGCAGATCGCCGTAGACTAAGGCGGCCCTGTGCCTGACGATCTTGAGGGTGGAGTTGAGCGTTCCGTCTTTTTCGTTGAAAGGGGCGGGAATAATCTGAAATGTGCCGGGGGTCCAGGCTTTTTGCGGCTTTTTCGCCCGCGGGTCGGCCCTGAACGCGTAGAATTCCCCGATCAAGGCTCGCAGGACTTCGAGGGGCTCGTCCAGGCCATTGGCCGCTGCGAAAGCCTTGATTTTTTCCGGATCCGGCCAGACGAGGGCGCAGGGATATTTTTTATGATCGCACCATACCATGACCTGCTCAATGAGTTCGGTCGAGCCGAGGATGCTTTCCTCGATTTCCTCGGGACTGTACTTTTCCCCCGCGTCGGAGATCAAAAGCGAGCGTATTCTTCCCAGGACGCTCAAGAAGCCCTCTTCATCCAGAAAGCCCAGGTCTCCGGTACGCAGCCAGCCGTCCGAAATAGCGCGGGCTGTGTCGTAAGGATTTTTGTAGTACCCCAGCATGACCGAATCGCCTAAAACGGCGATTTCGCCCGGTTGTCCGGGGGCGAGCCGGTTTCCCGCCTCGTCGAGAATGGCGACCCGCACCGAGGGCATAGGCTTGCCGACGGTGCCGAACTTCGCGCAACCAAGGACGTTGGCCGACACTATGGGCGAGGCCTCGGTAAGTCCGTAGCCGGCCAGAAGGGGGAGGCCGAGGGCCGTGAAAAAACGCTCCTGGTCGGCAGGGCTTCTGGCGCCCCCGGAAACGCAGAACTTGATCCTGGAGCCAAAGACTTTTTTGCGGATCGAGGGAAAAACGAAGAGCCGGGCGATGAGGGAGGCGGGTAATAGGCCGAGCCGCCGAGCGAGGGAAGGGCGGCGGTATCCATTCCCCAAGCGCTCGGTTTCGGCCTCGATGCCGGCCTCGAAGATTCGTTGGAGTATCGGGCCCTTGGCCTTTACCCCGGCGAGGATCCGTTTTTGGATATTGGCGCTTAGGGCCGGAACGGTGAGCATGAAATCCGGCTGGCACTCCTGGATGTTGCCGGCGATATTCCGGATTCCCGCCATGGTTCCGCCCCGGGAATCCAGAAAGTATAGGGCGACTCCGCACCAAAGGGCTGTGAATATGGCCACGGTGTGGATGAAGGCGTGATCGGCGGGAAGGACGATAAGGGTCTTGTACCGGGGCGTATGGAACTGTACGAACGCGTCGTGGCTGTTGGCCCGTATATTGCGGTGGCTCAGCATGACCGCCTTGGGATTGTCCGAAGTGCCGGAGGTGTAGCAAATGAAGGCCAAGCTGTCCGGCCGCAGCGATCGGGCGATGGAATCCATGCGGTTTGCCAGTCCCGGCCTGTCCCGCAGCGCCGTCTTTCCTTGCTCAATGGCCTGGCTGAGGAAAGTGAGGCTATCCCAGTCCAGCCCGGTGTTTTTTACCTTTGCGCGGAGCTTTTCCCTGCTAAGGTTCGAGTCCAGGCAGACCAGGGCGGGGGGCGGGGCATCGGTTATGCCCGAGGTCCTGGTTTTTGCCTGGGGCGCCCGGAGTCCGTTATCGCCGCCGGCCGGCCGGGCGATATCTGCTTCACCCGGGGCGGCGAGGGCGGCCAAGGCCTTGTCGAGCAGATTGGAGCTGACCAGGAAGATGGCCGATTCGGAATGCGAAAGCCTGTACCGAAGCTCGTCGATGGTGAGCTTGGCGGAAAGCGGAACCGAAACGAGACCGGCAAACAAAAGGCCGAATTCGCCCTGGATCCACTCGGGGCTTCCTTCGCCCAGGATGGCTCCCTTCTGGCCGGGGGAATACCCCCTATCGAGAAGCCATGCGGCGAATGCCCTGGCCTTATCCCTTGTCTCCCCGAAACTGTGGGCTTCCCAGCCCGAGTCCGTTTTGCCGAGGGCGTAGGCGCCCGAAGGCCAGGATGAGGCGGCGTCGTTTATCAGGGCGATGAGGCTTTCTTCCATACGGCTTCATCGCTGCTCGCGGTATCGAGGCGACCGTTTCATGAGAGCTTGAACAAATCCCTCAGTGTCGCGAGATTTCGCGGGTTCAGAGTCTGCGAACCTTCCTTGGTGTAGGAATACTCCAGGCTTTCTTTATACAGCTCCGAAACCTTGTAGCGCACGATTTTCATGGTCGAGTTGATAGTGCCGTCCTTTTCGCTGAAGGGGCTGGCCAGTATCTGGAAGGCGCCGGGCACCCAGGCGTTTTGCACCTTCTTGGCTTTGGGATCCTTTCTGAAGGCGTAGAACTCTTCCTGGAGGGCGTTGCAGAGAGCCTCGACGCTGGCGATGCCCCGTTTGGCGACAAAGCGCTGGACCTTGTTCTGGTCCAGGCTCACCAGAGCGCAGGAGTATTTCTTGTGATCGCACCAGACCATTATCTGGTCTATCAGGTCCGTGGAGGTCGTAATCGCTTCCTCGATTTCCTCCGGGCTGTATTTTTCGCCATCTTCGGCGATAAGGAGGGCTTTTTCCCTTCCGACCACGTAGAGGAAGCCATCCTCATCGATATACCCTCTATCTCCGGACCACAGCCTGCCATCCTTTATGGTTTGGGCGGTGGCTTCGGGATTTTTGTAATAACCCTTCATGACATTTTCGCCCAGGATGGTGATCTCGCCGGTCGTTCCCCGGGGAGCCTCGCTGCCGTCGGCAAGTCTGATGGAGCACTCGAGCGAGGGAAAGAGTACGCCCGAGGATCCGAATTTGTGCCTGGCGGGGACGTTGGCCGAAATGACCGGGGCCGCCTCGGTGAGACCGTAGCCCTGGTAGATCGGGCAGCCCAGGGCTGCGAAGAATTCCTGCTGCTTGAGGTCGAGCAGGGCTCC
>LVBN01000019.1:686-25059 GCA_001603165.1 Spirochaetales bacterium Spiro_12 | reverse complement strand
GATGGATCAACGAGCGCCGGACGGCGTCCCGAACCGCGCAGCCCTCCTCATCCACATGGCTGCAGCGGGCGCCTAAGGCGCAGCTGCTCACCAGGGGAGCCATCTCGGGAAAACAGAAAACCAGCTCGTCCGGGGGAATGCTCCGCAGAGCGAGCCTGCGGATTCCCGGCGTATCGATGATGGAATACCCCATTGGGGTCACGATCATCGTCGCCATGGTGGTCGTATGTTTTCCCCTATTATATTTTTCCGACACCTCGCCGGTTTTCCTGCCCAGTCCGGGCAAGAGGGCGTTGAGTATGCTGGATTTCCCCACCCCCGATTGTCCGGCCAGCACCGTCGTGCCGCCGTCGAGGAGGTCCGCGAAAACCTTTAGCCCCTCACCCCTGGCGGCGGAGCAGCGGAGAACCCGATATCCCAGTTTTTCATATGTTTCCAGACGTTCCTCGACCCGGGTATCGAGGCCGAGATCGATCTTGTTCATGAGAATCGTAAAGGGAGACGAGGCCCGCTCGGCCAGCACGGCAAGTCGGTCTATAAAACGAGGCCTGAAGGGAGGCAGTTTCGGCGAGGAGACACAGACTACCCGATCGATATTGGCGGCTATGGCCTGCTCGGCCCTCCCTTTTTCGTTATAGCGACCGAAGCTGTTGCGCCGGGGATAGAGAGTCGCGATGATGCCCCGTCCTTCGCCGGCGACCCGGACCTCCACCTCATCCCCCGCCGCGAGGCTGTTGTAGCTGCCGCTGAGCGACTTGATCCGCTTGCCCTTGAACGAACAAAGCCGCTCCACCCCGTCCTCGCAAAGGGCCATTGCCAGGTTGTTGGATGAAAAAAGCACCCTCGCTTTCACCCGCTACCTTCTCGGGAGGACAATCATGGGTCCCATCATCAAAGCTGTTCCGGAGGCAAAAGACCGAAGCGCTCGGCCCAGACAGCGTAAAGGGGATCGAACGGCGGCTCTCCGGTCAGGAGGAAACGTCCCGGCTGGCCTTGCTCTTCTGTCGGACAGTCCCTGGCCGTCGCCGGCCCCAACAACTGTTCCACCCTTCGCGCGACCCCTTGGAGGGAGTCGACTATTTTGAGTTCATGGGCGCCGAGTGCCTCGGCGCAGGCGGCGATATCTTCCTGAACATGGAGAAAATGGGTGCAGGCCAAGACGATACGGTCAGCGCCCTCCTGGATGAGCCGCCTGACATAGGGTTCGACCGCCCTCCGGCGTTCCTCGGCGCTGGATCCGAGATAGCGGTGTTCAACGAAGCTTACCAGGCCTTGGGCGGGCAGCTTTATGACCCGGGCTTCGGGAGCATAGCGGGCGATGAGGTCGTCCAGGTAGGGATCGGCCACCGCCCGCTCGGTGGCCATGATACCGAAGCACCCCGATGGACTTTGCTCGGCCGCGGGCTTTACCGCCGGGACGGTACCTATGATCGGAAGGTCGGGATGGGCGGCCCGGAGGGTTTTCAAGGCTATCTGACTGGCGGTATTGCAGGCGATTATCAGGAAATCGGGCATCAGAAGGGCGCGCAAACGCTTGGTCCTGTCCAGGAGGATATCTTCCACCACCCGCACCGACTTGGTTCCGTAGGGGAAGCCCGCGTCGTCGGCTATATAATGGAGCCTCGCGCAGGGAACGCGGCCGCGGGTCTGTCTGAGATAGGGCAATCCCCCGACTCCGGAATCCAGGAACACAAGGACTTTTTCGGCGGAGTTCTGTTTCATGACTTAAAAAGAGCGTCGAAAACAGCCTTGGCCGATTCGGACGAAGGCTGGGATACTCCGCCCTTTCCCGCTTTATTGGAGAAATCGAAGTCGATGGAAAACCATTCGCAAAAGTTCGCCCTTCCTTTGTCGGTCACCGGATACTCCACCGTTTCGGAACAGTCGTAATGGGCCCCCGGCTTGTAAAAGCGACACATCTCACAGGTATGGAGCTCTGCCTCGCAAAAGGCGCAGCAGTCCCTAAAACCGACCCGGATTCCCTGAGGCAGGGCCTTACCACACTTCGCGCACATATAGGCATTTTATACCCCCAGCGGAGCGTCTTTCAAGCGTGGACCTTGCCCCTCCCGATTCGATAGTGTAGCCTATGACCATGTACAGGAAAGTCCACTGCTCCGTCGATGCCTGTCCCAATTTAGCCTTCGCCGAGTCTCCCTTCTGCCGGGAACATTCGCCATCGCCCGAGGAGGCCGCCAAGCGGCTGATCGACAGACTTTGCGCCGAGGAAAGCGCCATCAATATCGATTTCAATCATATCTATCTCGGCGGGGTGGATTTCTCGCGGATGCGCTTCGTGGGCTGCCGCTTCCGGCACGCGACCCTTTCCCACGTCCTTTTCACCGGAGCTTCCTTCAGACTCTGTTTTTTCGACACCGCCTCCATCGACTGCTGCGACTTTTCGGGGGTGGATATGGACTTCTGCTCTCTGGGGGACACGGATATCTTCGACTGCAGTTTCGAGAACTCCGAGTTGATTCATGTCAACTTCGATGGAAGCCGTATCAGGGAGAGCACCTTTTCCAGTTCCAACCTCTATGACTCGCGATTCATCCTCGCCGAGATCGAGCACAGCCGTTTCGACGATTGCGATTTCAAGCGGGTCTTCTTCATCCCCGCCCGCTCCGTATCGGTTTCGACCAAGGGTTCAAATATAACCGAGGCGATCAAGGACCTGGAGCATCTCTATATATGAAAATATACCAGCATTATTCCGTTTACGGTTTTTCCAACGGCTATGTGGTCTGCAACGAAGAAAGCATGGAAGCTCTCTTGGTCGACCCGGGGGAGGTGACGACCACCATGATCGATCAAATCGAGAACAAAGCCTATTCGCTGAAAGCCGCGCTGATCACCCATAGCCATATTCATCACTGCCGGGGACTCAAAGCTCTCATGCGCATCTACGATCCGGTCGTTTATGCTTCGAATACGAAGCTCTTCAATATTGCCTGTAAAAAACCGCAGGATCAGCAAGTCTTCCAGGAGGCGAGCTTTTCCATCCGGGCCATCGCCGTGCCGGGACATTCCCAGGATTCCATTGTCTACGATATAGATGGCTGTCTTTTCACCGGCGACGCCTTTCACGCCGGCATCATAGGCAAGACCACCTCGGCTTTCAACGCCAAGGCCCTCTACGAAAGGCTGAACTTAAAACTGGAGCACTATCCCGACGATAGCCTGGTGTTTCCGGGACACGGCCCCCCCAGCACGCTGGGCACAGAGAAAAAATTCAACCTGGGGCTAAGAGAGGGTTTTGCCGAAAGCCTAAAGACAAGCTACGATTTCTTCGTCTAAACTCTGCTCAAGCCCGCCCAACGGATATAACGATCGATCAAACCGACCCAGCCGCCTAAGGCCATCACCAGATGATTGCCCAAGGGGGCATCGAGCAGGGCATCGATATCGCTATTTGATACTTCTATCACCGCCTGGGTTCTGCACAGGCCTTCCTCGGCGGGACTTTCCTTGAGTCTTCCCTCGGCCGCCCAAACCTGATCGAGCTTGGGTCCCCCGATGCGCAGCAAGGTCACCGGTCCCTTGGGGAGGGTGCCGCAGAGCGCCGCGCCCCTGCCCGACTCGAAATGACTCCGTATGCCGTATGCCGGGACCAAGGAGAGAGGCACGGTGCAATGGGCCAGGAGCATGCTGCCCCAGCCCCCTTCACCCTTCCTGATCACCGAAGGATTGGCCATCCAGCCGGCATTGCCGCTTAAAAGCCTCACCCAGCGGAGCGCAAGAACAGAAGGGACATCTCCCTCGCAGCCCGCATCTATTCCCTCGGCGGCAAGACGCGAAAGGGCGTAGCAACCCGTGGAGCCATCGAGGGAAAGAAGATCGAAGCAGCGGAGGCTGAGGGCGTCCAGCCTTTCATCGTCCACCAGGGTCTTGAGCGCTTCGAGAATGACCTCCGATTTTCCGAGATCCTCGTCCGACGCCTCTCTGCGGAATGAAGCGCCGCGGATGAAGTCATCCGGAAGCCTTGCTCCTCCCCTCTTCCTTTGCGCTTCCATCGCCCCTGTCAAGCGTTCGAAAGGAATCGGGATGATTCGGGCGCCCCAGCTTGCCTCTACCGTATCGGCGGATTGCCTGGAGGCGACCAGCCAGGACGAAGGTTCTCCCACAAGACCTATTCTGCTTTCCCCCATCCCGGCAAGGCTGTTGGCCACCCTTGCGGCCTCTTCCAATTCCGCCCGGCCCACCGGGTCGTCGGCGCCGGCGAGTTGGACGACCTGGGAAGCCCTTCCCTGCTGCCGTGCCCAGGCGGCAAGTTCCAGCGCCGCGGGCAGAGAGTTATGTTTTCCGTGGGCTATGAGTATCAGCGGATGCTTTCTGCCCAGGTCCCGGGACCGATCAAGGCGTTCAAGACTCTCCAGTACAAAGGCTTCCGTGCCGCCGGTCAGGATGAAGTAAAAGGGAAGGACCTCCGCTTCCGGACGATAGTCCCCGGATCGCCGCAGTCCGCCGGCGCGGCGGAGCAAGGGTTCGTATTCGTCGAATATGTTCCCGATCCCAGCCTCATCATGCAGCAAAGAAGCTGCCACGATATAATCGAACCTAGCCATTGGCGACTCCTCGGCCCTATCGGAGGGCTTTAAAACAACTTCAAAACAACTTTAAAACATCCAGCAGTATCGGATTTAAAAGATCGAGGCCCTCGTCGTCGAGGCGCAGAAACTCCCGGTCCGGCACGAAACGATCCTTCCATTTTTCCAGAACAGGGGCCAGAAAGGAATAGATATCGCTTCCGAATCGCCGTTCGAAACGAAGGCTGTCCACGCCCCGGCGCGTCCGCAGCCCCATCATGACAAGCTCGAAGGCGGAATCCTTTTTGTCGATCCGGGTAAGGGATATCGATGCATCAGGGTCAGCCAAATAGGCATCCAAATCCCTGCCCTCCTCTGCCCTGAGGCAAGCGAGGGTCCCGGTCGAAGTATTATCATCGCGACCCAGCTCCCGGACCAGGGACGATTCCGCTTTGGACGATTCCGCTTTCTCCACCAGCATCAGGCTCGACACGGCTCCGCTGCCGAGGCCGACATAGGAAACCATGGACCAGTAAGCCGAGTTATGCAGGGATTCCTTGCCGGGAGGACAAAAGTTGGAAACCTCGTATCGCGAGTATCCCGCATCCCCGAGGACCCGTTCGGCAGCTTTCCGTATTACGTAGCTTCGATCCTCATTCGGGAGAAACAACTCTCCCTTTATCTTTTTTTTCTCCAGGGCTGTCCCGTCCTCGATGCTGAGGTCGTACAGCGACACATGATCGACTCCGGCATCGAGGAGCATGCGCACAGAAGAATCGAGCCCCTTTCCTGTCTGGCCGGGAATGCCCGCGATGAGATCGGCCGATATGTCCATACCCGATCGGCGCGCCAGGGCAAGGGCCTTTTCATTGTCCCCCTTCCTGGCGTTTCGGCCCAAAACCTCCAGATCCCTATCATCCATGCTCTGGATCCCGACGCTGAGCCGGCTTACGCCGGCATCGATCATCGCAGCCAGCTTCCGCTCGGAAAGCGATTCGGGGTTGGCCTCCACGGTCCATTCCCGAAGCCCGGGCCCGAAGAG
The DNA here is from genome assembly GCA_001603165.1 of Spirochaetales bacterium Spiro_12. GTDB lineage: Bacteria > Spirochaetota > Spirochaetia > Treponematales > Rectinemataceae > UBA2256. The sequence continues at coordinate 19,491 of LVBN01000019.1, read as the reverse complement.
CCGGGAGAGCTCCTGCAACAATCGGCGAAACACATCGAAAGGAAGGGCCGTCGGAGTGCCCCCGCCGATGTAGAGGGTTCGCAAAGGTTTTCTCAATTCGGCCTTCAGGGCCTGGGCCCGCCGCAGCAGAACCTCGACGTACCTTTCCCCCTCTTTGCTCCCCCGCCCTGCGGCGAAGGAGTGGAAATCACAGTAGCCGCAGCGGGAGGAGCAGAAGGGAATATGGATATAGAGAGATTCGGGAATCTCGAAAAGATCCGCTCCGCCGGCTAATTCCGGGAGGGTCATAGTATGCGGAGGTGCTTTATCGGCCAGTACACCAGGATGACACGGCCGGAAATCCGATCAATGCCCACCGGACCCCAGAGAGAAGAGCCGTTGAACGATTCCCGGTTGTCTCCTTCGACAAAATACTGTCCCGGCCCGAGTTCGAGGGTCTCGGAAAAGTCTCCGATGCCCAGCAAGTCCCCGGAGGATGACACGCTCTGCACTTCGTAGGGATTGTCCGTCAGGGATTGCTCGGGCAGATAGGCGCCTCCGCTACCCTTCTGAATCTCATAGACCGCCTTGTTGCGTCTAATTCTGTCCCCCGGCAGACCGACCACCCTGTAGATGCCCGGACTGGTTTGGGCGGCCCCATAGCGCCGGGCCACTGGAGAATAGCGCTGGAGGCTGAAAAACCGGGCGATGCTGTCCCATAGGGCGAAAAAGCGACCCACGCTGGGTATCGGGTCAGGATCGACGACGACCAGCTCCCCGCGTTCGATATCGCTCAGCGCCGGCGTTTTGCCAAACCAGGTGCGCGCGCCTAAGGGAAGTGGAAAAACCAGGAGGCTGTCGCCCTCGACCAGCAGGGGCTCCATATTTTTCCCGCGAAGCGTATAGGACTGAACGAAAAATGTTCTGAGCAGGGCTATGAGGAGGAGAAAAAGAAGGGTTCTGCCCAGGAATTTTCGCCTTCGTCGTTTGGCGAAGACCTTCTCGGTGTAGGATCTATGTCGGGAGAACAAAGCCACCCTCGCACCCTCCAAACTACCGCAGGATGTAGGTCCTGGGGAAAAGGCCTTAGCGGATGCGCCCCGCCCTTTTCAAAGGCCAATAGATGAACAAGGCTCTGCCGAGGACCCTATTCACGTTCACCGGGCCGAAATATCGAGCGTCCCGTGAATTATCCCTGTTATCCCCCAAGGGGAAAACCCTCCCTTCCGGTATATACCAGCCCAGGCGATACCGTCTGTCCATGGCCGCGACGCGGGGATCGGATGGATTGATCGCCCTAAGCTGACTCACCCGCTCCATATCATAGCCGAAGGCATCCCGGTAGGCGTAGGATGCCTGGGCGGAAGTCACGGAACTCCCCTGGGGCAGCCCTGACTCAGCCAACGCCGACGCCTTTCCCACCGCTTCGATCACTTCGTAGCTTTTTTGATCGACCATTCGCTCGGCGCGATACGGCAGACCCAGCTGCCGCATGAGTTCCTTTTCCTCGAACCAGGAAGAAGCGCCCTCGGGCCGTATCGAAATCTCGCCCCTCCGGACGCGCAGACGATCGCCTTCGAACCCCACGGCCCGTTTGATGAGGTAATGGACCCTCTGCTCGCCGTTTTCGTCCCTGTCGATATCCACGAGAGTAAGGCTGAGCATATAGACGAACTGCTGCAAAATGGTGAAAACCGGACCTCTGGACAGGTAACTCGGATTTTCGAAGACGATGATCTGCCCGCGCTGAGGTTTAATGGGGCTGGAGAGCTTGGCTACGCCGGGCAGCAGTTCGGGGCCGAAGGAGAGCTTGTTCACGAAGATCATGTCACCGATGAGCAGGCTTTTCTCCATGGACTCCGAGGGAATTCTATAGTTTTGAAAGAAATACTGGTTGATGACCAGAACGACGGAGGCCGCCCACAAAAGCGCGAAGAGCCAATCGAGAAAGACGTTTCGCCGCTGCTGTTTCATTTTCTCTTTCAGGCGGCGCTTTAGGCGGCGGGTCAGAAGGATTTCGGTAAAGCCCTGAAGCTTGAGAACAAAATCGGTCCGTGCGCGGGGCTCTGTCTTCATTACTTGGAAAGTACCATGTTAGCACCGCGTTGACAAGGTCCAGACCCATCCTATACCCTTTCTCCAATGAAGGAAGAGAAGAAGATCACCCAGGCGGATATCGATAGTGCCAAGGTTCAGCTGACTCCCCTGGCGGGCGTCCCTCCCCGCGTCTACCTTCCGCTTGCCTACGCTTTGCTTCTACTCCTCCTTCTTTTCCTCCTTCTCGTCCTTCCGGGAATGCGTAAATACGGCAGCTACCTCGAATTCGTCGGACAGCCCGGCCCTTCGGCCGTTTACAGCGGAGAGGATTATAAGGGAAGCAGCGCGCAAAGTATTTTCTTCCCCGCCGGCACCCATAGCCTAAGAATAGAGCATGAAGGCTTCGTTTCCCAAAGCCTGGAGGTGAAGGTCCCTGGAAGGCTTTTCGGCAGCCTTTTTTTCCCGCGGAAACAGAGCGTTTCCTTCGGCCTTCTGACCGAGGACGCGGCGGCCTATTTGCAGAAAGCCTACGCCGAGTATTCCTCCTGGTCCGCCAGCGGAAAGCCCAGCGCCCTCTATCAACTCCCGACGGTCATCTCCGAAGCTGCCTCCAGCCTGGCCTCGACGGGGGCCTTGTATTCCAAAGACAGCGAAAAAGCCTCCCAGGCCGATTCCCCGGAGGCGAGGCTTCGTTCGGGCTTGCCCTCGGACCGGCATTTCGCCCAGGAACTGGCATCGGCGAGCGCTTCGGCCGAATCGGCCAGGGATGGGCTTAGGGCAAGCATTACCTATAGTTCTTATGGAATTCTGAGCCCCCTTAGCCTCAGCTATTCCATCAGAACCATCCTTTCCGCCCTGGGAGGCTCCGGGGGATTCGCAGACTATGTCCAAGACCTGACTCCCGCCTTGGCCCAGAAAATCACCACCGCACTCGGCTCGGCCGAGGCCTCGCCGGAGACAGCTAAAATCGCCGCTCCTGCCGTCATGGGCCGAAAGTATATGGCAGGACAGGAGTTCCTCCTCTTTTCAAGGGGCGGGATAGTCCTGGGCGGCGAGGCCCCCTCGGGCTCGCTGATTTCCTACCAAAGGGATTTGCCCGCCTTCGGCCTGGCCGTCGCCGAGGTGAGCAATCGGCAATGGGCCCGTTTTATGGAAGAAAATCCCGACTGGAGCCCTGGGCAAAAGGCCCTGCTCATAGAAAAGGGTCTTGTGGATGACGGGTATTTAGCCGGCTGGAAAGGAGCCGACGACCTTCCGGTCACCGGGGTTTCCTGGTTCGCGGCGACAGCGTATTGCGAATGGCTTTCGTCCGGCTCGGGCGCCTATCGGTTCGGGCTGCCCAGCGAGGCTATGTGGGAAGCCGCGGCGAGAACCGGCCTCGCCGACGAAAAGAGCGGGAGCAGATCAACAGGCATATGGTTCGATGGCAAACGCAGCGGCCCGGAGCGCGCCGGCAGCGCCGGATACGACAAGTCCGGTATCGCCGACCTGTTCGGCAATGTTTGGGAATGGAACTCCGACAGTTACCGACCCTACCCCGCCTTCGCGGCCGATAAGCTCCAAAGCTCCGAACGCTCCGTCCGGGGCGGCTCCTGGGCCAATAAACCAGGCACCGTCAGCCTTTACTCCCGGGGCGGGCTCGAGCCTGCCCGTTGCACGCCCTATCTGGGCTTCAGGCCAGCGCTGCTGAATCCATGAGCATTCCCGAACATGTCAAGGTCCTGTCCCTCAACAGGAGGGCACGCTTCGACTACAGCGTCGAAGAAAGCATAGAATGCGGCGTTGAGCTGAAAGGAAGCGAGGTGAAATCCATCAAGGAAGGCCGCTTTTCCTACCCCGATTCCTACGCCGAGCTCAAGGACTCTCAGGTTTGGCTCAAAAACTTTCACGTCAACGAATATGTCTATTCCTCGGTTTTCGGTCACGATCCCGAGCGGCCCAAGCGCCTGCTGCTGCACAGGCAGGAGATCAAACGTATCGACCGCCGGGTCCGGGAAAAAGGCTATACGCTCATACCGCTTTCGGTCTATCTGAAGACAGGTTTGGTTAAAATCGAACTGGGTCTCTGCAAGGGCAAAAAGGCTTACGACAAGCGCTCTGTCATAAAGGAACGCGATCTGGACAGGGAGATTCGCCGAGACTTCAAGTCCAGGCAATGGTAGGCCATGAGAATCACCGGCGGAGCCTACTGCGGCCGTATCATCGAACTCCCCGAATCCAGCATGGAAATCAGGCCCGCCATGGACAGAATGCGGGAATCGGTTTTCGCGATCCTGGGCGACCTTACAGGCTTGTCCTTCCTGGATCTTTTTTCCGGTTCGGGCATCATCGCGCTCGAAGCCGCTTCCCGAGGCGCCCATCCGGTGGTCTGCGTGGAACGGGACAGGGCTAAATTTCCCATCCTTCTGAAAAACGTATCGATCTCCCGGCGACACATCGAATGCAAGGCTCAGCCCGTCGAACTCTTTTTATCTCGAAATCGGGAAGGATTCGATCTCGTTTTTCTGGATCCGCCCTTTCCCTATGCGTACAGGCTCGATCTGCTCAAGCTCCTCTCAAAAAAAGAGAGCCTCCTGGCCGGCGGCCTCCTTCTCATCCACTTTCCCCGGGAAGACAGGCTGCCGGATCGCGTCGATCGCCTTCTTCTCCAGGATGAGCGCAGGTACGGCCGTTCGATCGTTCGCTTTTACAGAAAAGACAAAGCCTAGGACTGAAGTATAGTTTTTTTTCCTTCCGCCTTGCTTTTCACCCGTATATATCATATAGTTTATTCACATACAGAAAGCATTTCGTAATAAGATAAGGTAAAAACGTACATTATCATAAAATACGCTTTCTGATGCAAGGATAAAAAATATGATTCAAGACCTTAGCCCCACCGAGAATGACGATGTTTTCAATGCAGCCGAAGCCCTGGAAAACGAAACTAACGAGGCGAACGAAATATCCGAAGCCTCGAAAAAAGGCTATCAGCTGCTGAAAGAGAATCGTTTCGACGAGGCGGTGGAGTGCTTCGCCCAAATACTGGAAAAAGACAAGGAAAACAATTACGCCCTGGTCGGCTTGGGCGACGCCGCCCGGAAACGCGGCTCCTTCAGGGAGGCCGCGGATCATTATCGGCGTTGTCTCGTGTTCCATCCCGGCAACTCCTACGCCCTCTTCGGACTGGCCGATTGCTACAAAGCCCTCAACCAGTACCACAAGGCTATTGAAATCTGGGAACAGTATCTTTTGCACGACAATACGAACATAACCGTGCTGACCAGGGTGGCCGACGCTTACAGAAAGGTACACGATTTCAGGAAATCCAAGGCCGTCTACCAGCGCGTCCTGGAGATGGAGGCGGACAATCATTACGCTCTTATAGGCCTGGGGCACCTTCACTACGATTTCAAGGAATATAAGGAGGCCCTCGTCTATTGGCAGCGCATGGTCGAACTTCAGGGCGACAAGGTGGATATCCGTGTACTGACCTCCATAGGCAATTGCTATCGGAAACTGAAGCAGTTCGACCGGGGCATACCCTATTTCGAAAAAGCCCTGGAACGGGAGCCGGATAACTTCTATGCCCTCTTCGGCATCGCCGATTGTTACCGGGGCGTGGGCAAGCAGGGCAGCTCCCTCACCTACTGGAACAAAATCCTCGAAAAGGACCCCCGCAACAAGGTTATTCTCACCAGAGCCGGCGACGCCTACAGAAATCTCGGGGATTTCGACAGGGCGACCAAATACTACGAGGACGCCCTCAATATCGAATTCGATGTCTACGCGATCCTCGGTCTTGCGGTCATCGCCCGCATCCAGGGCAAGTGGGAGGGAGCCATCACCTCCCTGCGGATGCTCATCCAGAACGATCCCAAGAACTACCGCATCTACCTCGAGCTCGCCCAGTGCTATATAGCCGCCGGCCAGCGGCAGCAGGCGGTGGAAGTGCTCACGGAATTCACCAAGCTGGGCATTAAAAACCCCTTTATCAACGAAGCCTTGATAAAGCTCGGTGCGAAAGCCTAAACCGATACCCCCGCATATGGAAGCGTCCCAGAGCCCGCAATCCCCCCTCCCGGTGTTTCCCTCGGGACTCGAGCCTAAGGAAATCGCCCAAGCCTGCGGTCTGGATGAAGCCTACCGGGCCAAGCAGCTATACTCCTGGATCGTGAAGGGAGCGCCGAGTTTCGACGCCATGACCAGCCTTCCCCAGGAACTCCGCGCCCTCCTCGACCAACGTTTCGGCGGTCTCCGCTCTTCCAGCGTGAGTTCCGCCCTGGAGGACGGGGACGGCTCTCTGAAGCTCCAGGTCAGGCTCAGGGACGGAGCGGCGGTGGAGTGCGTCCTTCTGGAGGATATAGAAGGCAGGAAAACCGCCTGTCTTTCCAGCCAGGTGGGCTGTCCCATGGCTTGTCAATTCTGCCGCACCGGAACGCTGGGCTTTTTGCGCAACCTCGGTCCCGACGAAATAATGGAGCAATTCTATTTTTTGAAGGAAAGAAGGGGTTTTATCTCCAACGTGGTTTTCATGGGCATGGGAGAACCGCTGCTCAATCTCCCGGCGGTGAGAAAAGCCTGCTTTCTTTTATCCGATCCGGAAGGCCTCGGCATGTCGTTGCGGAAAATCACCATTTCCACCAGCGGCATCGTTCCGGGCATCCTCGATTTGACCGAGCACGGGCCCAAGGTGCGGCTCGCCGTTTCCCTTACCACAGCCGACGACGCCCTGCGTACCGAGCTGATGCCGGTGAATAAACGCTGGGATTTGACGGAGCTCAAAGCCGCCTTGCTGGAGTATCAGGCTAAAACCAGGGAACGGATCACCCTGGAGCTGGTCCTCCTGGGCGACAGGAACGCCGATAAGGAGAGCGCCGAAAAGCTCCTGCGCTGGATCGGGCCCTTAAGGGCGCAGGTCAATATAATCCCCTGGAACAGCGTTCCGGGCCTTCCCTTCAAGGAACCCTCCAAGGCCCAGCTCAAGGCTTTTTCCGAACACCTCGCCTCCCAGGGGCTGATCTGCGTGCAGCGGATGCACCGGGGCCGGGGCGTCATGGGAGCCTGCGGCCAGCTCGGCGACACCCTCAGGGCCGATCCATAGCCAACTTCCTTTTCAATCTTTCAATTCTCTTTTCCAAGCGCTCTTTTCCAGACGCGGAAAGCCGTCGTACCCCGGCCTGGGCCAATAAAGCCGCCGTTTGGGCTATCTCAAGCGCCCTAAGCGGGTCCTTTTCCACATGCTCGAAGCATTTCGCCATCTCTATGCAGACCGGAAAACTTCTGCCCTCGAGCCGGCCGAGGACCTTTCTGCAGGCGTCATAGTCCCTGGACCTTCGGTATAGCCCGGCCAAAAAGGCAAGCGCTTCCTCGTTGCCGTATTCCCCCGCCGAATACAGAAGATCAAAGGCGCTATCGTTCATCCCCAGGACGAAATACGCCTTGCCCAAAGCCACAGGATCGGCCCGGAGTTCCCGCCAGCGCAGGTCGGGCATTGAGAATAAACGTTCCAAGACAAGGAAGAGTCTCGCCAGGCTGCGGACATCCAGGCTGTTGTGCTCGACCACCCTTTCCATGAGGGATAAGGATTCCCCGGTTCTGGTCCCCGCCTTTATGAAATCCAGCCATAGCCGTGGAATGAGAAAACCGGGCACATCGTCCTGCCTGGGCGCTCCAAGGATGGATTCCTCCAGGGACTGAAGCGAGCAGGGGCCAATGGTTTTCTTCCAAAGCCGACGGCTGAGATGCAGCGCATCGATATGAAAATAGTCGGGAACCGCCAGGCCGTTGAGAACGCAGCGGGTCCGCAGAAGCGGAAGGTCGAAGCTGGCTCCGTTGAAACTGACGATATTAGGCCTGAGAGAGAGGAGTTGGATGAGACGCTCGAGAAACAACCGCTCTCCGGGAAAGTCATCGATAAAGAGTTGATGAATACGCAAAGCCTGGTCGCTGAAATACCCCACCGCCGCCAGAAAGGCCAGGGTGCCGGCCCCTCCCGAAAGCCCGGTGGTTTCCAGATCGAAAAACGACAACTCGGAAAAGGCGACAGGGACCTCTGTCCCGGGCTGCCGCCTTTCATCCCCCGGGACTCCGGTTCCGCCGGCGGCCAGGACGTTTTTCATGCCGATTTTTTGCCTGAGCAGAAAGGGGCGAGAATCGAAGCTCCCTTTTTCTTCTTCGCCGACGCGCAGCGAGGTGGTCAGGATTCTCTCGAAGAGTCCCGCCCCCACCTTTCGCCAGCCCGGAAGAAAGGCCCGTTCGTCCGAAGGCCCCATCTCCTCCATTTTCCCCCTCTCCCCCTTTTCCGCCCCGGGCCTCCGCCCGGCCTCCCGGCCCCTCGACTCGGCGGTCCTGAGCCTGGCGAGCCTTCCCTTAATACCAGCCAATTTCGCGCCCCAGCCTCAAGAAGAGCAGCATCGCAAAAATTCGATGGTCAGGGTCTTGCAATCCTTCCGAATAGAATCAAGGCCCCCCCCTTCGCCCTTTCCGGGCAGGTCCGGTCCTACGCAGGAAGGGCAACCCTCCTTGCAGGCGCAGCTTGTCAGCCGTTCCAGCGCCGCGCCGAGAAGGGGAGAGATGTTTTCGGCCAGGGCTTCGGACAGACCCGTACCGCCCGGATATTTGTCGTAGAGATAGATCGCAGGAATGGAGTAATGGGGGTCCCTCACCCGCTCCGAAACTCCCAGGTCCCGCGGGTCGCAGAGAATGAAAGCCGGGGCAAGATCGCGGAGAATCCGTGCCGCGCCCACCAGCACCGCCGCCGCGGTGGCGGGATCCAGGCCTTGCAAAAAAGCGCCCGCGGCGCTCCCGGGAGGGAAGATCAGGGTCAAGGCCCGTGTCTGGATCTCCTCGGGAGGAAGGGAAATCTCGCCGAACCCCACGTTCTCATGGCTGTGATAACGCAGCTTCTTGTATTTTTCAGCCTGGCTTCTCACCAACACGTCGCCCAGCACCGAAGCAAAGCCCTTCGATTCGGCTTCCGCCGATCTAAAATCCTCGGTCAACACCTTAAGGTCCGTTTTGACCACGGCGTCGGTCCAGTAATCGGTATCCTTGCGTTCCACATGACAGACCCGATTTTCGATATCCAGCTTTTTGACTATGTATTGAGTCCCCAGATGGATGTAGACGGCGTTGTCGAAGATCAGCTCCTTGGCGCTGGGTCTGTCCATCTCGCCTATAACCCTGGAACCTCCGCCGGTTTCGTCCACGATCACCACATTATCCGCCAAGGCGGAACGAAGCGAAATTTTTTCGCTGGGATATCCCTCGTCCGCCCAGTACCAGCGGCCGGCGCTGTGCCGCAGGGTTCCTCCCTCCTCCAGCAGGCCCAAGGCTTCGGCGGTAAGCTCGGCGCGCTCTTGCAGACGCTCCGCCGGATCATCCTCTACGAGTCCCGGCTTCGGTTCCCAGGGGCCCCGGCCGAAAGCCTCGCCCTCGGCGAAGGGAAGCTCGAAGGCCGCGCACTTGCTGTGGTCCACGAAAATATAAGGATTGTCCAGATCCACCCGGGCCTCCTCGGGGCCCCGGGAGAGGAAGTACTCGGGATGGGTGGCGAAATACTGGTCCAGGGGCGAGGAAGAGGCTACGATGACCGCCAGGGAGGAGCCCCCCCGTCTTCCCGCCCTCCCCGCCTGCTGCCAGAAGGAGGAACTGCTGCCCGGGTACCCGGCTATCACCGAGGCGTCCAAGCCTCCTATGTCGATGCCCAACTCCAGGGCGTTGGTGCTCACCACCCCCTGGATGCCACCTTCCCTCAAACCTTTTTCGATAGCCCGGCGTTCGGAGGGAAGGAGGCCGGATCTATAGGCCGAAACCCTGATGCCTTCGTTGTCGTTATAGGGATTGGCCAGGCTCTGGTTTATGTAGCTGGCGATCAGCTCGACCTTAAGCCTCGAGCGGGCGAAGAGAATGGTCTTAACTCCTCGACGCAGCAGCTCCAGGGCGATTTTCTGCGATTCGGTGGCGCTGCTTTTGCGCAGGCCTTGAACGCTGTCGATGAGAGGCGGATTGTAGAAAACAATGGTCTTTTCCCCCGAACCGGCGCTGCTGCGGTCCACCAACTTCAGGGGCTCTTCTATCAAAGCCTCGGCGAGACTCAGAGGATTGGCGATGGTGGCCGAGCAGAGAATGAAGCTCGGTTTCGCGCCGTAAAAAGCGGCTATCCTCTTAAGCCTCCTCAAGACGTTGCCCACGTGGCTTCCAAAAACGCCCCTATAGCTATGCATCTCGTCCACCACCACGTACCGCAGGTCGGAGAAAAACCGAATCCACTTCGCGTGGTTGGGCAGGATGCCCGAATGGAGCATATCGGGGTTGCTGATGACAATCCTGCCGCCGGTCCGAGCGGTGGCGCGCAGCGATGAGGGAGTGTCTCCGTCATAGGTCTGGATTTTGAGCGGCAGGGCTCCCCCCAGGGCTATCTCGTTAAGCTCGGCCTGCTGATCCTGGGACAGGGCCTTGGTAGGGAAAAGGTAGAGCGCCCTGGCTTCCCTGTTCTCCAGCAGGGTCTGCACCACCGGCAGGTTGTAGCAGAGGGTCTTGCCCGAGGCGGTGGGGGTTACCACGACGAAATTCTCTTTCGCCCTGGCCAGGCGATAGCATTCGGCCTGATGTGTATAGAGAGAGGAGATGCCCCGGGTACTTAGGGCATCTACGAGACAGGGATCCAGATCCTCGGGCAGTCCGGCGAACTCAGGCTCCCTGGGAGCAATCGTGCTGCTCCAGGCCAGCTCGCCCTGGGCCCTCAACCAGGGCAGGAAATCGTCGGAGAATTTTGTAGCGGCTTTCTGCATCATAGGCTATACTTTACACACGCGGGGCGCGCGGGTAAACAGATGTGTACCTAAACCTAAGCCGACTCCTGCGGGAAAGGGGAGCATATGCCAAAAGTATTGTCCATTGTCCTGGGCGGGGGCAAAGGGACTCGCCTATTTCCTCTTACCAAGGAACGTTCAAAGCCTGCCGTACCCTTCGGCGGCAAGTTCCGCATCGTGGATATCCCGATCTCCAACTGCATCAACGCAGGTTTCAGAAAAATCTATATTCTCACCCAGTTCAATTCCGCCAGCCTTCATCTCCATATCGCCAGGTCTTATAACTTCGATAGTTTTTCCGGCGGCTTCGTCGAAATTCTGGCCGCCGAGCAAACCCCGATCCACTCGGGCTGGTACGAGGGAACCGCCGATGCCGTGAGAAAGAATCTCATACATTTCAGGCCTCAAAAACCCAGCCACTATCTCATCGTATCGGGGGATCAGCTCTATAGGATGAACCTGGACGAAATGTTCGAACAGCACCTTGCTTCCAAAGCCAGGCTCACCATAGCGGGAACCCTGGTGGACAGGGAGACAGCCTCGGCCCTGGGCATCATAAAAGCGGGCGCAGATTCCTTTATCCAGCGGTTTTTGGAAAAGCCGGGTCCGGGCAAGGATATAGCCGAATACAGACTGCCCCAGGATATCCGGCCCGCGGGAGCCTCTCCCGATAAGGAGTACCTGGCCAGCATGGGTATCTACATTTTCGACGCCGATCTGATGGAAGAAGCTCTGGCGGGCGACGCCAACGATTTCGGCAAGGAAGTGATACCCGAGATTCTTGGCAAGGAAAAGATCAACGCCTATCTTTTCGACGGATATTGGGAGGACATAGGAACCATAAAGAGCTTTTACGACGCCAATATCCAGCTCACCGACATCAATCCCAGGTTCAATTTCTACGATGAGGAAAATCCCATCTACACCCACAACCGTAATCTGCCCTCATCCAAACTGAACTACTGCACCCTCAACCAGGCCCTGGCCACCGACGGTTGCATAATCACCAACGCGTCGATCCGCCGTTCCATAGTCGGAATACGAACAATCATCGAATCGGGAGCGAGTCTGGACGGGGTGGTGTGCATGGGCGCCGATCATTACGAGAGCGCGGAGGAGAAAAAACTCAACGAACGCCGGGGTATCCCCAATATCGGCATCGGAGGGGGAAGCATTCTCAGAAAGGCCATCATCGACAAGAACGCGAGAATCGGGCACAACTGCCGCATCGGCATCGACGATCTGCCCAGGCCGGAGGGGGAATACGCCACCCACTACATCGTGGACGGCATCATCGTGATTCCCAAGAATATGGTGATTCCCGCGGGAACCGTTATTTAGTCCCCGGGGTCCCCGTAACCAGGCGCATCGGCTCGGCCAGCTCGGGATCGGCGGAAATATAGTGGAGCTGGGCTTCCTCGCCGGTCAGGCCGACCAACTCGTGGCTCATGTAGTGGATCCAGGTTTCGTCCTCGGGCTTGAGCATCTCGATTTTTCTGCACCAGTAGTCGGGTTTGAAGGGTTGGGTGTCCGGCAGGTATTCGCGGATCTTGTAATCGTGTACGGCGATCTTGACCTGCTCCCTCGCCAGGCCCCGCCCCATGATCACCCGGGCGAGGTGATTGATGGTCCTGCCGGAATCGTAGACGTCGTCAACGAGGAGCACCCTGTCTCCGCCCCGTAAAAAATCCGGATTGTAGGTCCAGCCATCGATCTTGACCGATTCCTGGCTGCTGACGCCCACATAGGACCTGGCGACCACGGCGGCGTAGAAGACCGGTCGTTCCTCCCCGCGGATAAACTTGAAATACTCGCTCATGACATTGCCCATGTAGGCCCCTCCGCGAAGGGACACGTAGATGACGTCAGGAACGAAACCGTCCTTGTAAATCCTGTAGGCGAGCTTTATGGCGTTGTTGCGGATCGCATCGTAGGGAACGAATTCCTTGCGCATCGGAACCTCTTTAAGGAAAAGGATCCCTTTCAGGCTTAAGGCCCTGGGTCCGGACACCGAATACGAACCTGGTAAAAAAAGCCCGAAGGGCAACCGCCTCCCCCGAATCGGGGGAGGCGGTTGCCGGGGTTGAAGAATCGACTATACCTTCAGTTTTTATTATATGCAAGTGTGTCGATAATTTGCTCGTCCCTCACCACGGTAAAGCTGAGCTTCTTGTTCGCCGGATCGTTGATGGTCTTGTAGAACCAGACGATTCCCTTAAGACTTTGGTCGTTGACCTTGATGATTATATCGCCGGCTCTCAAGCCCATGACCGAGGCCGGGCTGCGGGCAGCCACGTCGGTGACGAAGAGACCGCCCTTCGCGCTCGCGGGTACCTTTGTTGCATCGATGGATTCCGATTCCAGGGAGATGACCGAGAGCCCGGGGAAGAGGTCTTTGTTGTTGCTGGCCACGCTCGTATCCCGCAGATCGATCTTTACCGTAAGGCTCAATCGTTCGCCGCCGCGGATCAGGCTTATAGTCGTGCTGCTTCCCGCCGGAATGTCCCCTACCCTCCGCACCAGATCATCCTGACTCTTGACTTCGGCGCCGCCGATGGCCGTTATATAGTCGCCGGCCAAAATGCCCGCCTTGTCCGCCGGCCCGTTCTTAAATACGCTGGAAACAAAGGCGCCTTTTTGTCCGGAAAGGCCAAGCTGCTCCATGGTCGCTTTGTCCCTGCCCATGTCCAGGAGACTCACGCCCAACCATCCGTACCGTACAGCCTTGTGCTGAATAAAGTCGTCGATGGCGGACTTTACGTTATTGATCGGTATCGCGAAGCCCAGGCCCGCCGAAGCGCCGGTCGTCGATGCGATCCAGGTGTTTATGCCGATGACCTCGCCCCTGATATTGACCAGGGCTCCGCCGGAATTACCCTTGTTGATCGCGGCATCGGTCTGGATGAAGTCGTTAATATTACCATCCGGCCCTCCGTTCCTGCCCACCGCGCTCACGATTCCCGCGGTAACCGAGGAAATGAGCCCGAAGGGGCTGCCAAGGGCTATGGCCCAGTCGCCGACCCTGACCTTGGAGGAGTCGCCCAGGCTTGCGACGATGATATTCTCGTCGCTGGTTTCGAACTTCACCAGGGCGATGTCCTTACGCTCATCGCCGCCGACCAGGCTCCCGACGTACTCCCTCCCGTCGTTCATTATCACCGTGATCTTCTCGGCGTTGCCCGCCACGTGATTGTTGGTGAGGACATAAACGGTCTTGCCTGCCCTGCGCACTATCACGCCGGAACCAAGTCCTTCCTGCCTATACTGGGGAGTTTTTTCGTCATTTTGATTGTTCCTCGGGCCGAAGAAGAACTCCCAGGGTATGCTGGGCTGGGACTTGGGCGTTTCGGTCGCCTTGTCAACCACTTTGAGCTCCACCACCGAAGGCAGCGCCGTATCGGCCACGTAGCGGAAGGCCGTTTGCAAGGATTCGGCCTGGGAAAGGGCTGCGCCTATCTCGGGGCTGACCTGCACCTTGGGGCTCTCGGCTTCCACCACGGGGAGCGCGGAACCGCCCCCCCCCACGAAGGTCCGGCCGCCGAGGAAGGCGAAGGCAAAGCCGATGATCACCCCCAGTATGATGAGATTCGCGACAAAGAATTTTTTCGAGTAAAGATTCTTTCCGGATGCCATATGATTTCTCCTTTGCTAATCCGAGTTGCTTTTCGATAAAGCCATTCGATAAAGCCATTACAAAATCGTCGGACTATGTAAGGGTCCTATCTCTTAAAATAAAAAATACCGAATTTCGTTACCGGAGAAAACACAGGAAAGGGAAGAGAAAAATGCGATCGGACAGGTGTCTTGCCACTAGTATGGACGATCGCCGGACCTTTAGAACCGCCAGGAAGTGAGCACTTCGCGACCGGTTTCGGTGACGAGCACGGTGTGCTCATAGTGGGCCGACAGGGAACCGTCCAGGGTGACGACGGTCCAGTCGTCGTCCAGCAGCCGCACATCGCCTGTTCCGGCGTTGATCATAGGCTCGATTGCCAGCACCATGCCCGGCAGGAGGCGCGGATTGGGGCCGGGGGAAACATAGTTGGGTATTTGGGGATCCTCATGCATCTCCAGCCCCACCCCATGGCCGCAGTACTGCCGCACAACGCCGAAACCGGCGCCCGTGGCCTGCCTGAAGACCGCCCTGGAAATATCGTGTATCCTCGCCCCGGGGACTACCGCGTCAATCGCCTTGTCCAGGCATTCCCGGGTGACGCGCATCAATCTCTCGGCCTCCGGCCCCACCCTGCCGACTGCCCAGGTCACCGCAGCATCGGAAAAGTAGCCTCCCAGGTCGATCCCGCTATCCAGACCCACGATATCGCCCTCGGCGAGACGTCGTTCGTCGGGGATGCCGTGGATCACCACCTCGTTGACCGAAAGGCAAAGGGTGGCCGGATAGCCTTCGTAACCTAGGAAAGCCGGACGCCCCCCATGACGCAGTATGAAGTCCCGGGCGAATTCATCCAGTCCGAGAAGACTGGCTCCGGGCTGCACCAGGGGTCTGATTTCCGTTAAAAGCCGGGAAAGCAGGGAGCAGGATTTTCGTATCCCTTCTATCTGTTCGTTATTCTTTCTTCTGATCATGGTTGTTTTTCCGGGAAACCGGGCCGTATGCTGATTCGATCGTAGTATCCGAATCGCCGGCCGGCGCTGCGGCGGGCCTACTATTCCCGCCGGTGGCCAGTCGCGCCCTTTCCGATTCCAAATCCCTTCGTATGCCGTCCAGGACACCGTTTATGAATTTATACGATTCTTCGGAACCGTATTCCTTGGCTATTTCGATCGCCTCGTCGATACTTATCCCCGGCGATATTTCGGGTTGGTAGAGCAGGCAAACCGCCCCCATCCTGAGAATGGC
Source organism: Spirochaetales bacterium Spiro_12 (assembly GCA_001603165.1). Classification (GTDB taxonomy): domain Bacteria; phylum Spirochaetota; class Spirochaetia; order Treponematales; family Rectinemataceae; genus UBA2256. The sequence continues at coordinate 3,819 of LVBN01000019.1, read as the reverse complement.
CAGGTCCACCTTCTTGAGCCTCTCGAAAGGCCAGTGCGCCAGATGTCGGGAGATTCTGCGGTCGATCTCGGAAACATTCTCCACCGCTTGAGCGATCATGAGCCGGGTGAACGCCAGGGTTTCCTCATCCATCTGGCTCAGCTTTCCCGCATCGAGCCAGGTCAGGCCGAGAAGTTCTTCCAGGGAGGAGTCAGAGGCTTCCCATGCATAGAGGGCCTGGAACGCCAGGATTCTCGCTTTTCTTCTGGCCGACACGCTAGCCCCTCATCACCATTTAAGGTGCTCTTCGAATATCTTGATGCTCGCCTCGGCCCTGAGTTTGGCGATGAGTTCTTTTTCCAGGGTATCCAAAAACCTGCTTTCCTTATCCTGGGCCACCTGAACGGCGAGAAATTGCTGGATCGTCATATTCGGGTTTCCGGGCACCGTGTCGGCGAGACCGAGTTGTTTTTGCGGAAGGAACTCATTCGCCCTGACGATACGATATCCGGTGGGCGATTCCACGACCGGCGAGATGTCCCCGGCTTTTAGCCTGAACACGCTGTCAAAAAGTTCGGCTCCGAAAATCGTCTTATTCTGGCTCGTCTTCTCGATATACAGGGAGGGTATCGACTTGTAGCCCGCCTCGTCCCCCGCCCTGAGCATGTATTCGTCAAACTTGGAGGGATTGATTTTCAGGGAGCTGGCCAACGATTGAAGACTATCCCTTGCCTTTTTCGCATCGGCGTCGCTTTTCCCCCGGGTATCCACATAGAGCACGCTCACCCTCATGGTGTCGGGCCTCACCAGCGAGGCTTTGGAAAGGTCGTAGGCCTTAAGTATTTCATCGGCCGAAGGCTGCTTTAGAATCGTCTTCAGCTCCTCGGCATGCTTCACCTGCACATAGGTCTCGAAAAGCATCCTCTGCTTGACATAAACCTTAGGCTCCACAAAAACCCCTGTGGCCTTGAGCTGCTTTTCGAGGTCCGCGTCGGTGGCGCCTTGACCCAGGGAGGTTTTCATCTGGGCGATGGCTTTGCTCACTTCAGAATCGGAAACGCTTATTTTTTCCCTTTCGCAGTACTGGACGAAAAGCAGGCTGTTGATCCTCGCATCCAATACCTGCTTGATCTGCTCGGGCGAAAAGGTCGTTCCCGTCGCCTTTTGAAGGTTTTCCACATCGCTTTTCAATTGGCGCTGCGAGATCGCCTCTGTCTTGGCGAGCTTAATCGTCGCCACGGTTTTGTCGATGGTCGTTTGGGCGCCCAGAACCTGAAGAAGACCCAAAAGGAGGATGCCCGACAGGACGCGTTTGATCATTGTGTTTCGCTCTCTTTCGTAGTTGGTTTACCGCTCATGATACCACGGTAAACGCTTTATATACATAATAACACGCGAAAAAGCTTCCAGTATCCAAAGAAATCTCAATACCCGGCTTCAAGGAGTCGTTTTTTCACCGCCCCGAGGCCCGGGAGTTTGGGAACGAGAAGCGAAGCTTTCTCCAAAGCCTCCTTAGCCTGGTCCCATTCCTTCCTCCGCAGATGTACCTCGGCCTTTTTCCGTAAAAACTGAGCCGAATCCCGTATGCCGATATCGAGCTGGATAGCCTCTTCGAGTCTGTCCAGGTAATCGTCTTCGTCTATTCGACCGGGCATTTTCTGGAGCAGCAGGGTTCTGAACTTGAGGGCTACCACATCGAAGTAATACCTGAACCAGGCTTTTTCCTGCTCCATGACAACCAGCCGTTTGTAAATCCCATAGGCCTTGAGCAAGCGGCCTCTTTTTTCATATTCCTCGGCCAGGCAGTACTCGGCGTCCATCGCCTCTCCCCGGTCTATCCACCGCTCCAAACGAAAATCGCCGAAGGACTTGGAGCGTTCGTACACCGCGATAGCCTCGTCCTCCAGGTTGTGCAAAAGGTCGAAGAGTATCAGTTTGGCCTGGCTCTCCGGATCGAAGCTTCTGGATTTAAGGAAGATTCTATAATCGAAACCTCCTTGTTCGAGCTGCTGACGCCTGAGGCTCCTATCGTAGGCCCTGCGTTTTTCCGCATCCGAGAGAATCCTGTACGCCTCGAGAATAAGGCGCATCGCCGACTCCCTCATGGAAGCCACCGGCGCCGAACCCTGCTTATGCCGACCACGGGATCCCGATTCCTCTGTCCCGGCCTCGTCGCGAACGGGGCCTTCCATATCGGGATGATATTTTTTGGCCTTTTTTCTGAAAGCGCTTTTGATGGCGCTCTGATTCGAGTCCGGCGGGACGCCCAAAACTTCGTAATAGTTTTCCATGTCCCTCAACCTCGAACCAAAGGGGCGCCGCGGGCAAGGGATGGGACCTCGGCCTCGCCGGAGATCAACTCGGCCATGGTCACCACCAGCCCCTCCTTTTCCAGAAGGCTCATAAGGCGACCCAGGTTTCTGTTCGAGAAAAAAGTTCCCTTGGAGAGGACCGCCATGGAACGTTTGCCCACCAACGATCCGGCGCTGGAAAGCGTTTGATTGAGTCTATTGTTTTTAAGCCCGGCCATGCTCGCGGAATCGGAGCAAAAAACAAGGAAATCGTAGCCGGAAAGCCCGCCGACCGGGCTTGTCATAGTATCGCAGCTATGTCCCATGGCCCGAAATTCTCCGGCGAAACCGTGGAGTATCCGGTTAAGTTTTTCGTTTCTTTTCTCGCTCAGCGCGATGACCGCAATGCGCATCTGTACATGCTAAAGAAGGGGGCTTTTGCCGCTTCCGGCGTCAATTCGACGTTTGGGTCGTCGATTCGGCGGGAGCCTGCTGCTCCTGGCTGCTCCCCTCCGGCGCCGCTTCGCCCTTCCACCACTCGGCGCTTCCATTTTCCTGGCTCTGCTGGGTTGCCAGGGCTTCGATATTGCCGGTGGAGGATTTGTTGATGATCGCCATGGTAAAGGCGGTGATGAAGAAAAGCGCCCCTAGCACATAGGTTATTTTAGTGACGATATTCGAAGCTCTGGAGCCGAAGGCGCTGGACGAGCCACCGGAGAATATTCCGCCGATGGAATCGGAATCCTCATCCTGGACGATGACGAGGAAGATCAGCAGAAGACAGACGATCACAAAGAGGATGAGGAGCAGGACTGCGAAGAAACCCATGTAAGGACTCCCGAATATGCAAAAGTATCACCCGC
>LVBN01000019.1:0-668 GCA_001603165.1 Spirochaetales bacterium Spiro_12 | reverse complement strand
CTGGCGCCTCCCACGAGAGCCCCGTCGATATTGGGCTTGGCCATGAGGGCAGCCACATTGTCGGGCTTTACCGAGCCGCCGTACTGTATGAGGGTGGCCTTGGCCACAGCCTCTCCGTACAGGGCGGCGAGAATCTTGCGGCAGTAGGCGTGCACAGCGTCGGCGTCCTCGGGGCTGGCGGTCCTTCCCGTACCTATGGCCCATACGGGTTCGTAGGCTATGGTCACCCTGCCCATGCCCCCGGCGCCCAGGCCCGCCAAGCCTCCCTTGAGCTGGGTCTCGATCACCTTCTCCAGCCTTCCCGATTCCCTTTCCTCCAGAGTCTCGCCCACGCAGAGAATGACTTCCAGACCCTTGGCTATGGCTAACCTAAGTTTCTTGTTGATCAGGGCGTCGTTTTCCAGATAGCTGTGCCTCCGCTCGGAATGCCCCAGGATGACCACCTGGACGCCCAGATCCTTGAGCATGAGCACCGAGACTTCGCCGGTGTGGGCGCCCTGCTCCTCCGGCCCCATGTTCTGGGCACCCAGGAGAATATTGCTTCCCGCCAATATCTTGGACACTTCGGAAAGAGCCGTGAAGGCCGGAGCGATCATGAGCTTTTCTTTGCAGCCCGAAAGCTTGCTCTTCAGCTCCGAAGCCAACGCCACCGATTCGGCCACGGTCTT
>LVBN01000018.1 GCA_001603165.1 Spirochaetales bacterium Spiro_12 | reverse complement strand
ATCGAGGAGAAAGGTCTTTCAGCCTGCCTAGCCTCGGCGAGAGAAACGAACCTGAGGATTATCGAAGCCACTTCCCCTTACGTTGTCTGCTTTAAACCGAATATCGCGTTCTACGAAGCCCTGGGAAACGGGGGGATGGATCTGTTGAGGACAAGCATCGAAGCGATTCCGGATGATATTCCAATTCTCATCGACGCGAAGCGGGGGGATATCGGATCCACCGCCAGGGCTTACGCCGACGCGCTATTCGGCGACCTCGGGGCGGATGCGGTCACCTTGAGCCCTTATTTGGGCAGGGAGAGTATCGAGCCTTTCCTCGAGCGGGAAGAAAAGGGGCTTTTCCTTCTCTGCAGAACCAGTAACCCGGGGGCGGGAATATTCCAGGACCTGAACGTCGATGGCGAGCCTTTATATGTTCGAGTGGCCAAAGAGGTCAGCTCCTGGGCGAAAAATACGGGAATTGTCGTGGCGGGCAATGATCTGGAAGCCCTGGCCGCGGTGAGGGCCGTCGCCCCGAAAGCCTGGTTTCTGAGCCCCGGTATCGGGGCCCAGGGGGGGAGGGCGGAGGAGGCTTTGAGAGCCGGCGCCCGCGACGACGAAAGCGGGGTATTGGTGGTGGCGGCCAGGGCCGTCGCGGGCGCCGGCGACCCGGCCGAAGCGGCGAGGGCCCTGCGGGACGAGATAAACCGCGGCAGGGCGGCGGCCGGGCCGGAATCGAAAACCCCGACAGGGTGGACGCGGAGGAGCGAAAAGGATGGGCTGAAGGAAAAGTTGGTAAACGCGCTCATCGCCACCGGCTGCTTCCGCCTCGGGGACTTCACCCTTAAGAGCGGAAAGAAAAGCCCCTTTTACATCGATCTTCGAAGGCTCATTTCGGATCCCGCGGCCCTGACGCTGGCGGGCAGGGCATACGCCATGCTGGCGAAAGAATGCATATTCGACAGACTCGCGGGAATTCCCGCCGCGGCCCTCCCGCTGGCGACCGCAGCCGGCTTGGCCCTAGAAACGCCCATGATCTGGCCCCGCATGCCGGTAAAAGACCACGGCACGGGCAATAGGGTGGAAGGGGCGTACTCCCCGGGCGAGCGGGCGCTTCTCCTGGACGATCTGATCACCACGGGCTTGAGCAAGCGTGAAGCCGTGGAGATCTTGAGAGCCGAGGGCTTGGTGGTGGAAGACCTCGTCGTATTAGTGGAAAGGGGCAAGGCGGGCCGCTCGGATATGGAGGGTTTAGGCGTCCGGCTCCACGCCTTCCTGCATATTCGGGAAATCGTCGCGACTCTGGAGCGCCTGGGGCTTATCGATTCCGAAACGAGGGGAAAACTGGAGCGCTATGTCGAAGAGGAATGATATCGAAGAGGAATGATACGGATGGGGAAAAACGGGATGATCGCCCTGTAATCCGATATGCCAGGCTTAAAATGAGCCTTTTTAGTCCTCGGATGACCTGGAAGCCAGTTTCATCATCACCGTGAGCATGGCGTAGCCTGAAGACAGGTCTTCCCTCCACACCTGCACATCCTCAGGAACCTTAAGCTTGATATTGGTGAAATTCCAGATCGATTTTATGCCCGCCTTGACGATGCTTTCGCAGGTGCTCACGGCGAATGGCGAGGGTACGGTGAGAATGGCCAGTTCGGCCTTTATCCGGGGAACGATTTCCTCGATTTTTTCGAAAGGATGGATGGGAACCCCATGGACGCTGGAACCCACTTTCGAAGGATCGATATCGAATGCGGCCACGATATTCAAACCGTGGTTCTTGAATTCCTGATAGCCAGTGAGGGCAGAGCCGAGGTTCCCCGCGCCGACCACAATGGCGCAGTGTCTCAGGTTCCATCCCAGGTAGCTCTCTATCGCTTCGATTAATTCATTGACCGGATATCCCTTTTTAGGTTTTCCGATGATCCCGGTGATGGCCAGGTCCTTTCGCACCTGTATCGGTTCCAGGTTCTGCTCGGCGGCGATGACCGTTCCCGAAATATACTGATCTCCGTTTTGTTGAGCCTGCCTTATCACATGAAGATACGAGGGGAGGCGCCGAATCGAAGGACCGAAGGATATTTTCTGTCTGTTGGCCATAGTTTCTCCGTTAGAAAATCCACTATATATGAATATCGATAAAAGTCAAGTTAATCCCCCGGAGAGTTCGAGCCCCGGTTGGATTTTGCATCCTTAATAAAAGCATGAAAGGGGGGCCCGCCTCTAGCCCCACCAGGTCAGGCCTGTATAATCCGGCCGGATGGACGAACCGGCATGACGGATCGAACAGGCCGTTTTGGTTTGACCAAACAGAGGAGAAATGCGCCTGCTGAAAAGCTCGAGGGTTCGGCCCCCCGCGACGTCTTCATCGTAGAGGATAACCCTTTTGGAGGAAAAATCCGAGAGCCAGGCCTTGTCGGAAAAGCTGATGATAGGTTCTTCATCGTGCCGTTTGAACATGGAAAAACGGATAAAGTAAAGGGGCGTATCGAGGAATTCGGCAAGAAGCAAAGCCGGCATTATGGCTCCATGCGCTGCGGCCAGGATTAGCTCCGGGCCGTATTCCCGGCGCAACATTTCAGCGAGCCGAAGCAGAAGCGTCGGTTCCGAGCCTCTCCACGTATACGTATCTCGTATACCGGTATATATGAAATTTTTAAGTTCCCGGGGGAGTTTGCGAAGGAACTCCGCTCCGTGGGCCGGGAATTCTCCGCCCATGTCGAGGGCCTTCCGGGCCAGGAGTATCGATTCCCTATAGAGCCTATTGGCATTTTCCACCGCGGGAAGGCCATGGTCGATCTTGTATTTTCGCGCCTCCTTCAGTTCGTAATAAACGCTGGGATGCAGGGGAAGGCCATGCTCCACGCAAATTTTGTAATTGAGCATGACGTTGACGATACCGGGGGTCCGTATATAGAGACGAATCGCTTTTTTTATATCGCTGGAGCTATAGGCGCCCTGGATTGCCCAGGCTTCCCTCAGGGATGCGCTGTCCTTGGCTATGCTCTCCATCAGATCCTGGTAGCTGCACTGGAATTCCATATCCTCCGGTGGGCTGCTCCAATCCGCCGCCTCCAAAATCTTTGACAGCATGCGCTAACCCTAATCCTTCCGATGGGCATGGCGCAAGAGCTGTTCCTTTGATACGTTTACAGCCGACTAATCTTGTAATTTGGAAGGGGGCGGGGGTGCTTCAGGGACTTAGCCTGGCGATTCTGGCGGGAGGATTGGGAAAGCGCTTTGGCGGATCGGATAAACAAGCCGCGCTGGTGAAAGGAGTCCCCTTGGGCAGAAGGGTGGCGCTCAACGCCCTGGCTTCGAACCTGCCGGTATATCTTGTCGGGCCTGACCGCGATATCTACGATGGGCTTCCCCTTTGCTTCGTCCGCGACATTGTGCCCGGCTTCGGCCCCCTTTCCGGTTTGCACGCGGCCCTCTGCAGCGCAACCACCCCCTGGGTGTATCTCCTCGCCTGCGATATGCCCTTTTTCGACAAAGACTGGCTTAATTATCTTTTTAGCCTTCTCGATACTCCGATCGTCGGGGGTTCGGCGCCTTGTTTCGCCGTATTGGCTGAAAAAGGATCGTATATTGAACCCTTTCAAGGCTTGTACTCCAGGCTTCTGATTCCGGAGCTGAAAAGAAAAATGGACGGCGCCGTCGGCGAAAAGCTTTCGTTCTCCAAGCTTCTGAAGGATCTCCCCTATAAGGCGGTCCCCGAGGCTGTGGCGCGGCGTTTTTCTCCCGACTGGAGTCTTTTTTCCAGCATCAACGATCCGGCGGCGCTCAAGAAGTTTCTGGACAAGGTATCCCTGGATGGCCGATAGGAAAAAACCCTGGGATATTCCCCAGGTTCGGTGCATAATAGATAAAACATACCTTCGATCGTTTTTGTGGTCGGAGGAACTCCCAGGGGGATCTCCATATGCTCGAAAAGGCTGTTGTCGAGTGCGTGCCCAATTTTTCCGAGGGAAGGGACAGGGACAGGATTCAGGCCATAGCCGAGGCTATAGCCTCGGTGGAGGGAGTAGCGCTTCTGGATGTGGATGCCGGCGCCGACACGAACAGGACTGTCTATACCTTCGCAGGCGGGCCCCGGGCCGTGGTGGAGGCGGCGCTCGCGGGAGCCCGGAGGGCCAGGGATCTGATCGATATGAGGAACCACTCAGGCTCCCACCCTCGTATGGGAGCCCTGGATGTCTGCCCTTTCGTTCCCATAGCGGGAATCAGCATGGCCGAGTGCGCCCAGCTCGCCAGGGACTTCGGCGCCCGCCTGGCGCGGGAGTTTTCCATACCGGTGTTTCTTTACGAGGAAGCCGCCGCCAAGCCCTCGCGGCGCAGCCTCGCCGACATCCGCTTTGGCGAATACGAGGGCTTGGCGGCCAAACTCGCCGACCCCGAATGGCATCCCGATTTCGGCCCCTCCCGCTTCGATCCCCGCTGGGGCGCAACCGTGGTCGGGGCGAGGGAAGCGCTTCTGGCTTTCAACGTCAACCTGACTACGGAAGATGTCGGAGTGGCCAAGGAAATCGCCTCGGAGCTTCGGGAGAGCGGGAAAATCGTGAGAAACTCCCGGGGGGTTCCGGAATTGGATCATTTGGGACAAGTAAAACGAATCCAGGGCAGACTCAAGGCGGTACGGGCCATAGGCTGGCAGGTCCGGGAGCTGCGCTGCACCCAGGTCTCGATGAATATCCTCAATTTTCGAACCACAGCTCTCTGGATGGCCTTCGAAGCGGTACGCGAAGCGGCGGAGCGTCGGGGATTCGGGGTAAGCGGATCGGAACTTGTGGGACTCGCCCCCGCCGCCGCCTTAGTGGAGAGCGGCCGGTATTTCCAGCGCAAGGCGAACGCCACCCCGGGACTTCCCGATCGGGCGTTGGTAAAAGCGGCGGTGAAAGCCCTAGGGCTGGACTGCCGGGGGGACTTCGATCCTGACAAGAAAATCATAGAATGGGCCATTATCGGGAAAAGCCGCCTGGTGGATCGTCCCGTCTCGGAGTTCGTCGACGAACTCTCCTCTCCCAGCCCGGCGCCGGGCGGCGGCACGACCTCGGCTTGCGTGGGAGCCATGGGCGCCGCCTTGGCGGCCATGGCCGCCAACCTCAGCATCGGCAAAAAGGGCTTCGAAGAGAGGACTTCCGAACTGGAATCGATCGCCCTGGAAGCCCAGGAGCTCAAAACCGAACTTCTGGGCCGGGCGGACGAGGACAGCGACGCGTTCAACGGAATTCTCCAGGCCCTTAGATTGCCTAAACGCAGCGAGGAGGAAACGACGCTCAGGGGCCTCGCCATCCAGGAGGCCACAAAACGAGCCTCCCTCGTGCCTCTGGGCAGCGCCAGGGCCTGCCTTGGCGCCATGAGGCTCTGCCTGAAGGCGGTAGAGCGGGGAAGGGCGAGTTCGGCCACCGATGCGGCGGTTGGTTTTTTAGCCGCCAAGGCAGGCTTGGAGGGAGCCCTCCTCAACGTGAAAATAAATCTCGAAGGAATCAAGGACGGAGACTTTGCCGGTGCGGTAAAAAAGGAAATCGAAGCCCTGTCGACCCAGGCTTCTGCGGACGAAAGGGAGTACCGGGCCCTTCTTTCGAAAACTCTTGGTTTTTAGCCCTGATTTTTTTGGATTTGCCGATCTTTCCGTATTGACCTTACGGGGCTCTGACACTATACCTTGCTGTGAATAATTAACCACCAAAAGGAGACGTCAAGCGGTGAAAGGATCGGATGTTACCGTTTCGAACGTATCCAAGTCCTTTGGCGGCTTCACCGCGCTGAAGGATGTAAGTCTTGAAATCAAGAAAGGCGAATTCTACTCCCTTTTAGGACCTTCGGGCTGCGGAAAGACCACTCTCTTGCGGGCTATCGCGGGCTTCGAGGATCCGGATTCAGGAACGATTCTCATAGATGGAAGCGACGTGTCGGGCCTGAGTCCGGACAAGCGGCACTGCAACACGGTTTTTCAAAGCTACGCCCTCTTTCCCCACCTGACGGTTTTTGAAAACGTGGCATTCCCCTTGAGAATAAAGAAAACCCCGACCAGGCTCATCAAGGAGCTGGTGATGAAACACCTGTCCCTTGTGCAACTGGAGGGCCATGCCGAAAAGAAACCCAGCCAGCTCTCCGGAGGTCAGAAACAGCGGGTAGCCATCGCGCGGGCTTTGATCAACGAGCCTTCGGTACTTCTCCTGGACGAACCGCTTTCAGCCCTGGATGCCAAGCTCAGACAGCACATGCTCATGGAGCTGGATTCCATTCACGACAAGGTGGGTATCACCTTTATTTATGTGACCCACGATCAGCAGGAGGCTCTGTCGGTATCCGACAGAATCGCCGTGATGAACGCCGGCCTCGTGTTGCAGGTGGGCTCTCCCCAGCAGATCTACGAAAATCCCGCCACCGAATTTGTCGCGCGGTTCATCGGCGAGACAAATATCTTCAGGGGCAAGGTGCTCTCCCGTAAAGGCACGCTCAACGTAATCGAGGTCGAAAGCTTCGGACAGCTTCTGGTGGACGACGAAACGCCGGTCGAGGTGGGCGATACCATCGTCGTGACCATCAGGCCGGAAAAAATTCGCATCTCCAACGACGAGCCCTCGGGGGATGAGCTCAACGCGGTGAGAGGTGTCGTGGAAGAGCCGGTGTATTCGGGGTTCCAGACTAAGTATATTGTCCGGGTGGAAGGGGGAGGCAGGCTGACGACCTTCAGACAGCACGCCAACTGGTCCGAGGGTATACCCGATATCGAATGGAAGGATGAGGTTTTCTTATCCTTCAGCGCCCGCGATCTGGTCATCGTGGAAAAGAGCCCGGGATGAAGCGGAATCTCGGTCCGGCCTACGTGGCGCCCCAGGCGCTCTGGCTTACGATATTCTTCGCCGCCCCGCTTCTGATCATCGTCGCCTATTCCTTTCTCCGAAAAGGCCTTTACGGCGGCGTGGAAACATCCTTCAGCATCCAGGCCTGGGCGGACATCGCCAATCCTACCCTGCTGAAGGTGACGCTCAAGACCCTCTGGGTCTCCCTGGCCGCTACTATCATCATAATCCTCCTGGCGCTGCCCTGCGGATATAGCATCGCCCGTTCGAAAAACCAGGCATTGCGGCTTTTCCTCGTGATCGTGCCCTTCTGGACCAACTTTCTCGTGCGCATCTATGCGTGGATCTCGATTCTGGGCAACGAAGGTTTCGTCAACCAGGCTCTGCGGTTTTTGGGTCTCAAGGCCGAAGGCTTCCAGTTTCTTTATAACCAAGGGGCGGTGGTCTTCGTCCTGGTCTATATGTACCTTCCCTATGCCATACTCCCGCTCTTTTCCACCATCGACAAATTCGACTTCACCCTCCTGGAGGCGGCCAGGGACCTGGGTTCCACCAGGATGCAGTCCTATACCAAGGTGATGCTCCCCAACATAAAGGGCGGAGTGATCACCGCCGTCCTCTTTACCTTTATCCCGATATTCGGAGCCTACGCCGTACCCCTGCTGATCGGTGGCAAGGATTCCTATATGCTGGGGAACGTGATCGCCGACCAGCTCACGAAAACAAGAAACTGGCCGCTGGCCTCGGCCATATCCATGTCCATGACCCTCCTCACGGCGATCGCGGTGTTTCTGTTCGCCTTTAAAAAACCGAAGGAACAACAGGCGGTTAAAGATATCGACCCCTTGAGTCTGCCGAACGGAAAGACGATTGGGTTTTTTCACCGGGGACCGGGGCAGGGGAAGAAAAAACCCTCCGGCAAGGGGGTCGCGTAATGGCCGCGAAAATACATGGATTAAAACCCTACAGGATCGCCGCGCTGTTTCACGCCCGAAGGGTGGTGCGAAAGGGGGCCAAGGCGGCCGCCAAGCTTTTGCCCAGAAAGGCTAAGGGCTCGAACCTGATCTTCTGGCTCGTGATTCTTTTTCTTTTCGCCCCCCTTTTCGTGTTGCTCATTTACTCCTTCAATCGGTCCCGCTCAGGGGAATGGACGGGCTTTTCCTTTGTCTGGTACCAAAGGCTCTTCCTGGAGTCCCCCGATTTATGGAGAGCCTTTCAAAATTCGGTGGTCATAGCTTTCACCAGTGCCCTTATGGCCACGGCCCTGGGGACGCTGGCGGCGGTGGGCACCGCCCGCTACTCCTTCAAATTCAAATCCTACGTGTCCACCATGAGTTTTATTCCCATGATACTCCCTGAAATCGTCGTCGGAGTTTCCCTCCTCGTCTTCTTCGCGGGGGTTGGTTTGAGACTGGGAATGTTGACCGTCTGGATCGCCCACACCACCTTTAATATTCCCTTTGTCTATCTTCTGGTTTCGGCCAGGCTCGAGGAATCGGATCCCAGCGTGGTGGAGGCGGCCAGGGATTTGGGGGCCTCGGAACTGCAGACGCTCTTCAGGGTGATCATACCTATGGCGTTGCCGGGGATAGCCTCCGCCTTTCTCACCGCGGTCACCCTCTCGCTGGAGGACTTTGTCATCACCTTCTTCGTATCGGGTCCGGGGGCGACGACCCTGCCGCTCTACATATACTCGATGATCCGTTTCGGAGTTTCCCCGGTGGTCAACGCTCTTTCGGCGGTGATGATCGCGGGGACGGTTCTTCTGGTGTATCCTTTAAGAAACTTCTTAAAGGTATTCGCTGCTCGCTAAGCCTGTGGTTCGTCCCGGGGTTTCGGTTAAGTCCCGGGCTTGCCCGCCTGCGGCTCATGGGAGTCAAAAATCCGGCCCTAGGCCGGTAATATTTTATAGGGGAGGGATTTATGAATAAAATCCTCCGCGCTGTAAAACCAGCATTGTTATTGGTGGTCTTTGTTGTTGTCGGACTTTTGGCCGGCTGTTCGAAAAACAACGAGGCTTCTAAAAAACTATACATATTCAACTGGACCTACTACACTCCCGACTCGGTGATCGAGAAATTCGAGAAAGAATACGGCATCGACGTGATCTACGATTCCTTCGCCTCGAACGAGGAAATGTTCGCCAAGCTCAAGGCCGGCGGCGCCAATTACGATCTTTGCTTTCCTTCGGGCGATTATGTTTCCATAATGATCAAGGAAGGCATGCTCGCCAAGATCGACAAATCGGCGCTCAAGAATTACGGCAATATCGCGCCCGACGTACTCGCGAAGAGCGATTTCGACCCGGGCAACGAATACTCGATTCCCTATTACATGGGCGCGGCCGGAGTGGCCGTCAACAAGACCAAAGTACCCGAATACGAAAGGTCATGGTCTATTTTCGCGCGCAAGGATCTGGCGGGAAAGATGATCATGCTGGACGATATGCGCGAAGTCTTGGGCGACGCGCTGAAATATCTCGGGTATTCGGTCAATACGGTGGATGTGGCTGAGATAGAAAAGGCCAAATCTCTGGTGAACGATGTGTGGAAACCCAATCTCCTCAAGTTCGACGCCGAGGCCTTCGCTAAGAATTTCGCCGCCGGAGAGGTCTGGGTCGCCCAGGGCTATGCCGAGTCAATCTACGCAGAAATGGACCCCAGCCGCTGGGGAGAAGTGGATTTCTTCATACCCAAGGAGGGGGGACCTAGTTATATCGATTCCATGGTCATACTCAAGGATTCCAAAAACAGCAAGACCGCCCTGAGCTTTATCGACTTTATCCATAGGCCTGAAATTTACGCCGAGTTCTGCGACGCCTTCGGATTTCCCGCCACCGCCAATGTGCCGGCCAGGGCGCTGAAAAAGGGACCGCAATATTACAGCGCCGAATCGCTGGAACCTTGCGAGCTGAAAAAGGACGTGGG
>LVBN01000017.1 GCA_001603165.1 Spirochaetales bacterium Spiro_12 | reverse complement strand
TCCTTGTACACCCTATAGATTATGCGGTCGATTTTAGGAGTACCCATGGACGCGGGCCAGTCGGGGTTGCGCACGGCGATGTAGTACTCGCCCTTCTTGAACTCGCCCATCTTGTAGGGGCCCAGGCCGACCACGCCGGTGGCTTCGTAGTTGAAGGCCATGGGGTTGGTCACGTTCTCGAAAATATGCTTGGGCATGGGGCTTACCCAGTACATCATCACGTCCAGGAATCCCACCTGGGGATTGATCAGCTTGTACTCCACGGTCATGGGATCGACGACCCTCGCCGATTTGACGTTGCTGTAACGGGTGTTCTGAAAAAGCTTGTATTTCATCAGGTACTCGCCGGTGAAAACCACATCCTCGGCGGTAAAGGGAACCCCGTCGTGCCACTTGAGCCCGGGCCTCACATGGAGAATAAAGGTGGTCGAGTTGTCCTTTATCTCGAAGCTTTCGAAGAGATGGGGCTTGATCTGGCCGTCGGTATCCATGAAACCGAAGCGGGGCATCACCGCTTCCATCAGCGCCGAAGCGTTGATATCGTTGGAGCCCCAGAAGTTCAGGGTCTGGATATCTCCCAAGAGACCGATCTTGAACTCCACCTGCTTTGCCTGGGCCGAAACGCTCAGCGTCAGGGCGAGGGCAAGCGTCAAAGCGAAAAGTACGCTTTTCCTTTTCATGTTCTGACCTCCTTGTCAGTTTCTATGTTCGTTGCGTAAAAGGATGCCGCCCGATAAGGGTTTGAGCAGCTCCCCTTTTTCAATAGCCACCTTGCCGTTGACCAGGACGAAATCCACGCCCGTCGCCATGGTCAGCGGCTTTTTGCAATCCACCGCTTCCGGTTCCGGGAAGTCGTAGGATTCCAGATCGATCACCGCCACGTCGGCCCAGGCGCCCGGCTCCAGCCTGCCCCTGTCCCTGATGCCGAAGTGTTCGGCCACCAGAGAGGTATTCCGCCTGACGATTTCCTCCACCGGAACCCCCGCCTTCCTGTACATTTTCATGAAAGTGGGAAAACCTCCGTAACGCTGGAGTTCGTACCAGAAGAAGGGATCGTTGGGATCGCCCATGATCCTGTCGGTACCTACCGACACGTAGGGATTGTCCCGGATAACTTTGGAATGGTCTCTGGCAAAATCGTCCCTGGTGGGACCGCCAAGCCAGAAGGTGTATTCTTTGTCGTCGCCCGCCAGGTCCAGCATTGTTTCGGTGGGATCGGCATCCCCCCGCTCCCCGGCGATTTGGGCGATGGATTTGCCCTCCAGCGAAGGGTCGTCGGGGGAAATGACGATGAAGACCTTTTCCTTGTCCATGCCGAATTTGGCGTGGGCGTCCCGCCTTACGATTTCCCGACCTTCCTTGCTGTGCAGCGCAGCCTTGACCCCCTCCACGCCCTTGTCGAAGAGCGCGTCGGAGATGGCCATAATGGACTGCAGGAGCTTGTCTTTCCGATTGCAATGGCCGGAACTCTTGGGGATCGTGTCCACCCTCAATGGAAGCCCCTGGGCCGCGGCCTCGCGGGCCGCCTCGAAGGCTTCTTCCGAGCTGGACTTCAGATGCGATATCTGGGTGCGGACGCCGGTCCGCCTGCACACGGAAACCATTTCGAGCACCGCCTCCTTGGTGCCGATCCAGTGACGCAGGTGAGCCGAGACCACCCCATCGTATTCCGCGGCAACCTTGGCCACGTCCACCAGTTCCTCGGTCTTGGCGTAGCGGCTGGGCACGTAATCCAGGCCGAAGGACACGCCCCAGGCCCCCTGTTCCAGCCCTTCCCGCAGGTAAGCGTCGATCCGTTTTTTCTCCTCCGCCGTGGGGGGCCTGTCGTGGGCGCCGTTCATCACGTATTGGCGAATAGTACCGTGCCCCAGGAGCACCAGGAGGTTCAGGTTCGTGCCGGTTTTGCGCGCCGCCTCGACGTATCCCGAAAAATTCTCCCACCTGGGGAAATAATCCTTGAATTCCCCGCGATTGCGTTCCGAGATAAGCCCGTTGTTGAAGAAATAATCGATAATGTAATCGGTCCCGCCGGGAGTGACGGAGTGACCGCAGTTGCCGTTCACCGTGGTGGTTACGCCCTGCCGAAGGAATAGTTCGTAGGCATTATCCGAAAAGAGGGTCAGCTCCTCGTGGACATGGGGGTCGATGAATCCGGGGATTACTATCCTGTCGGAGGCATCGATTTCCTCCTTCGCTTTTTCCGCGATGACCGGCTTGATAAGGACTATCTTTCCGTCCTTGATCGCCACGTCGGCCTTGACGCCAGGATTGCCCTTGCCGTCGTAGACCAAGCCTTTGCGTATAATGGTATCGTACATCCCGCCTCCTTATTTTCTGGATTTCGGGTTCAGGGTTTCGTTTATACCGATTCCCAACAGATTGAAGAAAATGACATAGAGCATGATGGACGCCGCGGGAAAAATGACCAGCCACCAGGCCCGGAAATGATGCCCCGCCTTGAAGGCGGTCTGAAGAATCCCCCCCCAGGACCATACGTTGGGATCCCCAAGCCCCAGGTAGCTCAGGCTCGATTCGGTGAGCACCGCCGTGGCCATGATCAGGGTGATGTCCACAAGGACCGGACCTGCGATGTTGAGCAAGATGTGCTTGAACATGATCGAGCCCTTGGAAATCCCCAGGACCTTCGCCGCCTCGATGTACTGCATCTGGGAAACCTTGAGGGTCGAGTTGCGCACGATCCGCGCCAGGGTGGGCCAGGCGAAGACGCCTATTACCACGGCCACGGTTCTCACGCTGGGCCCGACCAGCGCGGAGATGAGGATCATCAAGGGCAGGGTCGGTATGGTCATGGTTATCTCGATGGCGCTGTCGATGAGCGCTCCGATCTTGCCCCGGGAATAGCCGGAGACGAGCCCGAGAGGGATGCCGATGAACATGGCCACCAGCACGGCCGAGGCGGAAATGAGAATCGAAGTGCGGGCGCCCCAGATAATCTCGGAGAACAGGTCGAGGCCGAGGGCGTCGGTACCCAGGAAGTTTTCCGCGCTGGGCCCGGCCAGAGGCATGGCCTCGCCGTAGCCCTTCTGGAAGGGCACGAAGAAGGGACCGACGACACCGGCGAGAAGAATCAAGGCCACGCCGACGCAGCCGATCACGCCCAGTCTGTGCCGGCTAAAGGACTCCAAAAAAGTTTTTTCCCTCATATCACCATACCTTTAGAGCTTGATCCGAGGATCGAGCCAGGCGACGACCAGATCGGTTATCAGGGTCATCACCACGACACTGGCGGCGAGCACGAGAAAAGCGCCCTGCAGCAGCGGAAAATCCTGCTTTTGCACCGCGTCGTATATCATCGTGCCCACGCCGGGCCAGGAGAACACCGTCTCGGTGAGCACAGCTCCGGCCACCATCTTTCCTATCATGAGACCCGTCACCGTAACTGTGGGGATCAGCGCGTTTCTCAAGGCGTGGCTCCAGGTGACCTTGCGATCGTTCACTCCCTTGGCCTTGGCGGTGCGCACATAATCTTCCTTCAACACGTCGAGCATGCTGTTCCGCATGTACAGCACCGTCGAAGCCAGATAGGTGATCACCAGGGTGGCGCAGGGAAGGATCATATGGCTGACGACGCTGCCGAACATTTGGGAAGAATCTATCCCCGGGCTGTACGCCCCCCCTATGGGAGTCCACATGAGCCTGAAGCTGAAGGAATAGAGAAGAAGAAAGGCCAACAGCGGCACGAAGATGGAAACTCCGATCACCACGGCGACGTTGATGGCCTGATCCAGCAGCTTGCCCTGATGCTTTGCCGAGATCACTCCCAGGGGAATGCCTATGAGGAGGGTGACGAAGAGGGAGCTGCCCATGAGGAGGAGGGTCCACCAGAGCTTGTTGCCGATGATGGAAGCCACCGAATCCTTGTAGAAGAAAGAATAGCCCAGATCTCCCTTGAGGAGATTGCGGATAAAGAGGAAATACTGCTGATACAAAGGCTTGTCGAGGCCGAAGGATTCTTTCAGGACCAGGGCGTCCTCGGGACTCAAGGAATCGCTGATCAGGGCCGTGGTCGGATCTCCGGGCATGAGCCGCACAATAAGGAAGGTGATCGTCACGGCGATGAAGAAGGTGAGAATACCCTTGGCCAGTCTGAGGGTGATATAGCGGGACATATCAGTTCCTCCCCTTTTCGTCGTAGAGATGACAGCGGACGAAATGACCTGTCTCGATTTCCCTCAGCCCCGGCTCTTCGACCTTGCAACGCTCCATGCATTTGAAGCAGCGGGTATGGAACTTGCAACCTTTGGGCGGGTTTATCGGGCTGGGGATTTCTCCGGAGAGAATGATCCGGCCCTTTCGCTTGGCCGTGGAAGGCTCGGGCGAGGCGGAGATGAGGGACTCGGTGTAAGGATGGTAATGCTTTTCGAAAAGCCGGCTCTTCGGCGCTATCTCCATGACAGTGCCGAGATAGAGCACTAAAATTCGATCCGATATATATCGGACCACCGACAGGTCGTGGGCGATAAAAATATAGGTGAGCCCCAGTTCCCTCTTCAGAGCGTTGAAGAGGTTGAGTATCTGGGATTGGACCGACACGTCCAGGGCCGAAACCGCCTCGTCGCAGATCAAGACCTTGGGATTGAGGGAAAGAGCTCTGGCGATGCCGATACGCTGGCGTTGGCCTCCGGAAAAATTATGGGGATACTGGGAGGCCATGGAAGGCTGGAGGCCGACTTTTTTCATCAGCTCTTCGGTGGCTTCTTTCGTCTCGGCCTTGGACGCGAAGCGTTTGTGGGCGATCATGGGCTCGGCGATGGCGTAGCCTACGGAGAGGCGAGGATTCAGGGAGGCGTAGGGATCCTGGAAGACCATCTGGATATTCGTGCGAAAACGCTTGAGCTCCTCGCCTTTCAAGGCCGAGACGTCCTTGCCCTCGAAAAGCACCTTTCCCGCCGTGGGCTGTTCCAGTTGAATGATTGTTCTTCCCAGGGTGGATTTTCCGGAACCCGACTCTCCGACGACGCCCAAGGTTTCTCCCTTATACAGATCCAGATCCACATTTTCGAGGGCGTGGACATAGCTGGGGCCGGCGCCGAAAAGGGAGCCTTTTATCGGGAAATATTTCTTGAGATTTCTAACCTGCAACATGCTGTCCATATTCATTTACCCCCGAAATCCCAGCAGGCCACGAAATGGCCCGGATCGAGCTCGGCCAGGGGGGGAGCCGATTCCTCGCAGCCAGGCTTTTTGTGGGTGCAGCGGGAGGCGAACCTGCACCCCTTGACGAATTTGTCGATGGTGGGCACCGTGCCGGGAATCGAATACAAATCCCCTTCGCCATGGGAAAGAGAAGGAATGGAAGCCATGAGCCCCGCGGTGTAGGGATGGGAATGGCGGTTGAATATGTGATCCACCGAACCCTTTTCCACTATCTGGCCGGCGTACATCACCACCGCCTCGTCGCAGGTCTCCGCGACCACGCCCAGATTGTGGGTGATGAGCATCATGGAACTTTCGCTTTCGCTCACCAGCTTTTTCATGAGCTCCAGAACCTGGGCCTGGATCGTAACGTCCAGGGCCGTGGTCGGCTCGTCGGCGATGAGAAGCTTCGGCTTGCAGGCCACCGCCATGGCGATCATGACCCGCTGCCTCATTCCCCCGGAAAGTTGATGCGGGTATTGATCGAAGCGCTTGGCGGCGTTGGAAATTCCCACATGCTCCAGAAGCTGATATACCTCGTTTCGGATTTCGTCCTTGGACATAGCCGGAAAATGGATCGCCAAGGATTCGCCTATCTGCCTGCCCACCGTGAAGACAGGGTTCAGGGAAGTCATAGGCTCCTGGAATACCATGCCGATCTCCCTGCCCCGGAGTTTTTCCATTTCGGCTTCGCCCTTGCCCAGAAGATTGGCGCCGTCGAAAACAATCTCGCCGCCCTGGACGACAGCTTCCGGCGGCAACAGCCGCATTACGGACAAGGAGGTCATGCTCTTGCCGCAGCCCGACTCACCCACGACCCCCAGCACCGCCCCGCGGCGTACGGAGAAAGAGACTGTGTCGAGCAGATTGTAGGTGACGCCCTCGTCCTTGAATCCCATGCTATAGTTTTTGAACTCTAGCAAGGACTCGCTCGTCTTATTCACCTGGGCCTCCTGGATCGTGGTTCCCTTCGCAATAAGTATAATTGTTCGGTTGAGCGACAATCATACCATAGGAGATTTGAGGGTCAAGAGTATCGAACCCTTGGATTCTCGTCAACCTATATTCACCG